>NZ_QRQA01000001.1:0-401 GCF_003475755.1 Mitsuokella sp. AF33-22
TAATCAGGGTGTCCCGGGTTCGAATCCCGGGTGAGCCACCATTATATATAGAGATCCACTTGATCTTTTGGCGCCATCGTCAAGCGGTTAAGACACCGCCCTTTCACGGCGGGTTCATGGGTTCGAATCCCATTGGCGTCACCATTATCATGACTCACTAGCTCAACTGGCAGAGCAACTGACTCTTAATCAGTAGGTTCACGGTTCGATTCCGTGGTGGGTCACCATTTTATGGGCGATTAGCTCAGCTGGGAGAGCGCTTGCCTTACAAGCAAGATGTCAGCAGTTCGATCCTGTTATCGCCCACCATACCTTTTTATACGGCCCGGTAGTTTAGTTGGTTAGAATGCCGCCCTGTCACGGCGGAGGTCATGGGTTCAAGTCCCATTCGGGTCGCCATT
>NZ_QRQA01000001.1:411-252165 GCF_003475755.1 Mitsuokella sp. AF33-22
CGGCGGAGGTCATGGGTTCAAGTCCCATTCGGGTCGCCATTTGCTTATTACACAGCAATGTGTTATAATATTTTCAACTTGTTAAGATGCCTCGGTAGCTCAGTCGGTAGAGCAGGGGACTGAAAATCCCCGTGTCAGTGGTTCGATTCCGCTCTGAGGCACCATTTTTCAAGCTGGTGTAGCTCAATTGGTAGAGCAGCTGACTTGTAATCAGCAGGTTGGGGGTTCAATTCCTCTCGCCAGCTCCACTTTGCTTATGCGGGTGTAGCTCAATGGTAGAGCTCCAGCCTTCCAAGCTGATCACGTGGGTTCGATTCCCATCACCCGCTCCATTAATTGTTCCAGATACTGCCGGGGTGGCGGAACTGGCAGACGCAACGGACTTAAAATCCGTCGGTTGGAAACAACCGTACCGGTTCGATTCCGGTCCTCGGCACCAACTATTGCCTTGTGAAATTTCATCATGCGGTCGTGGCGGAATGGCAGACGCGCTAGCTTCAGGCGCTAGTGATGGCAACATCATGGAGGTTCAAGTCCTCTCGACCGCACCATTCAAATTTTCCTCATTTTTACAAGGTCTTCACAACTTCATTATGCGGTCGTGGCGGAATTGGCAGACGCGCTACTTTGAGGGGGTAGTGTTCACAAGACGTATGGGTTCAAGTCCCATCGACCGCACCATTTGCTTAAAACGGCACTTGGTGCTGTTTTCATAAAAATTACATATCATGCGGTTATGGCGGAATTGGCAGACGCGCTAGCTTCAGGCGCTAGTGGTGGCAACACCTTGGAGGTTCAAGTCCTCTTGACCGCACCATTTACGCGGTCGTGGCGGAATTGGCAGACGCGCTACTTTGAGGGGGTAGTGTTCACAAGACGTATGGGTTCAAGTCCCATCGACCGCACCATTTGAAATATAAGCTCAGATTTTTATCTGGGCTTTTTCTGTATCTGGATACCAGTTTCAAGAAGGGGATGCTGTCATGGAAAGATGGGGATGGAGACAGCGGGGCGTGCCGCTGCTGCTTGGTCTGCTGCTGGGAACGGGCAGCATGCCGGGGCTTTTCGCTGTCACGGCTTTGGCGGCGCCTGCGGCGGCGGGGACGACAGCCTCGCAGCAGGTGGTGACTCCTGTTTCAGCGGCTACGTCCGTGGACGCGGTGCAGCGCAAGAAAGAGCAGCAGGAGGCATTATTCTTGACGGCGGCGGTGGTATCGCTGGCTTCGTATGGGGATGACCGCAGCCTGCTGGCGCGGGAATGGCTCAGAGAATCAGGCTGGTCGATTGCGAGCCATGAGACTGTCTCGCCCGTGGCAGAAGGGCGCATCCATCTCGTGCGCAAGGAGCTTGCCGAGGGGAAGCAGGCCATGATCCTGTCGTTCCCGGGAACGGAACGCAAGAAGGATGTCGAGGTCGATCTCAAGACGCATCGTGTGCCGTTCGGTGGCACGAATCCACAGGAGTTTGCGGCTGCGGCCGCCGGCGGGATGCGGCAGGAGGATCCGCTGCCGATGGTGCATAAGGGCTTTGATGATTACACGATGACGGCGCTTTTCACGACACCGGTGGAGGCCCTGCAGGGCCAAACGGCTGGGGAAGCGCTGGCGGCAGAGCTCTTGGCCAGGCCGCAGGAAATCCTCTGCCTGACGGGTCACAGTCTCGGTGGTGCGGCGGCGACGCTGGCAGCGGCGCGTCTTTCCGACATGGGCGTGTCCAAAGAGCAGCTGCGCGTTATCACCTTCGGGGCGCCGGCCGTCGGCGATGAGGCTTTTGCGCGACGCTACGAGTCGCGCTTTGCGCTCACACGCGTGGTCATGGAGGGGGATCCCGTGGCGGCGGTGCTGCAGTCGCTTTCGGGACATTTCGTGCAGTTCGGCGAGAAGGTACGCTGGCGCCAGAACCGCAACAGCGACCGCTTTGCCCATCAGATGGTCGTGTATCTTGACGATGCATTGCGCAGTTATTACGATGAGACTCCGGAGGGGATAATTACGCCGCTGACGGCGCACGAGCCCAAGGCACTTTCCGGCGGTCTCTACGTCGTGGGGCCGGAGCTGCAGCTTGACACGCATCTGACAGACGATGCAGCGTACATGCGGCGATCTCTGACGGAATCCCTCGCCCTGCAGTATGCACCGGTGGTCTTCGCGCCGGCTTCGCAGCAGGCCGCTTCGGATTTGCCGTCGCTTATGGCTGCGGCACGTCAGGCCGGCTGTCAGTCGGTGCTGCTGACGCATCTGCGCGCCGAGGGCAGCCGCACGCAGGAGGGCGTATACCGGCTGAGTCTTGTGGAGGAGCTCTACGATCTCCAGGGGCATCTCCTGACGATGCAGTCGCACAGCATGACGACGCGCGATATGACACCGCTCGAGGCAGCGAGCTGCCTGCAGTTCCTCGGACGTGAGGAACGTGATCACGCGCTTGGGATGTCATAACGAATACATAATACATAAAATATTCTTACAATTATATTGACTTTTGGCCGCCCTTCCGGTATAATAAAATCAAGCCAAAGGAAAGGCAGGGTTCACCTTTCCCGACAGCCGACGAACTTACTCAGGATGGGAGGTAATTCCGATGGGCTAGTTAACGAGTCCAAAGGGAAAAACTCAATGATCGAATCGTTCCTATCTCACGGATAACCATCAGTGGTGACGAGAAAGCCGCTGATGGTTATTTTATTTGTTTTTTTGCGGGGCGGTCATTCTTTTGAACGACAGTGAGAGGGAATTTTCACAGTTGTGTCGAATAAATGTATACAGTTAAATGTGTGTATTGGATGGAGGATTATCATGGAGAAAGCCAAGGTATATTTTACGGATTTTCGCGTGCCGGTGGGACGAAATCTCCTGCAGAAGCTCAAGACGCTCTGCGTGGCTGCGGGCATCAAGAAGATTGATATGGACGGCAAGTTCGTCGCCATCAAGATGCATTTCGGTGAGCTCGGCAATATGGCCTTCCTGCGCCCGCAGTACGCGAAGGTCATCGCGGATCTCGTCAAGGAGCAGGGCGGCCGCCCGTTCCTGACGGACTGCAATACGCTCTATCCTGGCAGCCGCAAGCATGCGCTCGAGCATATGGACTGTGCGAATCTCAACGGTTTCAATCCGACGACGACGGGCTGCCAGATCATCATCGGCGACGGGCTCAAGGGCACGGATGACGTTGAGGTGCCGGTCAAGAACGGGGAGTTCGTGGAGAAGGCGAAGATCGGCCGTGCCGTCATGGATGCCGATGTCTTTATCAGCCTCGCGCATTTCAAGGGACATGAGGCGACGGGCTTCGGCGGTGCCATCAAGAACATCGGCATGGGCTGCGGCAGCCGCGCCGGCAAGATGGAGCAGCATTCGTCGGGCAAGTGCGTCGTTGACGAGGCGCTTTGCCGCGGCTGCCGCCAGTGCGCCAAGGAGTGCGGCTCGGACGCCATCCATTACGTCGACAACAAGGCCGTGATTGATCCGGAGCTCTGCAAGGGCTGCGGCCGCTGCATCGGTGCCTGCTCGTTCAGCGCCATCAGCAATGAGCAGTGGGATGCCGGCGACAAGCTCGACCGCAAGATGGCGGAGTACGCACAGGCCGTCTGCCAGGACCGTCCGTGTTTCCATGTCAACATGGTCATGGATATCTCGCCGAATTGCGACTGCCATGGCGAGAACGATGCCCCGATTCTGCCGAATATCGGCATGTTCGCTTCGTTTGACCCGGTCGCACTCGACCAGGCCTGCGCTGACGCCTGCCTGAAGGCGACGCCGCTGCCGAACAGCCAGCTCGCCGATAATCTGGCCAAGCCGGACTGGCATCATCATCACGATCACTTCCTGGACAACAACCCCAACGTGCATTGGCGTGAGACGCTGGAGCATGCGGAGAAGATCGGTCTGGGAACGAGAGAATACGAGCTCGTTACGCTCAAATAAGCTTAGGGGAAAGAGGCGTGTTTTATGGCGGAAGCATTGCCGGGACAGCCAGACAAGAAAAAGAAAACGCTCAAGCGCAGCAGCATGCCGCGGGGCTATATCGTTCGTCATATCGATGAGGCCATCGAGAAACGGTGGATCAAGGTGTATTATCAGCCAATCGTGCGGACCATCTCGCGCAGGCTCTGTGCCATGGAGGCACTGGCCCGCTGGGATGACCCGACGTATGGCTTTTTGACGCCGCCGCAGTTCATTGGTGTGCTCGAACAGCACAATCTCATCGATAAGCTCGACCGCTACATGATTGAGGCCGTCTGCCGCAATTTCGCACGGCTGCGCAAGGCCGGACGTCAGGCGGTGCCGGTATCGCTGAACTTGTCGCGCCTCGATTTCATCACCTGTGATATCTTTTCGGTGGTGGAGGATACGCTCAAACGCTATGACATGCCGCGCAGCATGCTGCATCTTGAGGTCGTCGAGAGCATTCTGACGGACCGCGTCAAGGTCATTGGCACGTCGCTCGACAAGTTCCGCGAGGCGGGCTATGAAATCTGGATGGACGATTTCGGCAGCGGCTATTCCACGCTGAATTTCCTCAAAGATCAGCGCTTCGATGTGCTCAAGATGGATATGGCGTTCCTCAAGAGCGATACGAAGCGGGCGCGCGACATCATCCTTTCGATCATCGCGATGGACAAGCGCATCGGCAACCGCACGCTGGCGGAGGGTGTGGAGACGGAGGAGCAGTTCAATTTCCTGCGGGAGAGCGGCTGCGAGAAGGTTCAGGGCTATTATCTCGGCCGGCCCATGCCGTACGACAAGAGCGTCGAGGCCTGCCTGAAGCAGGGCATCGGCATCGAGGATTGGAACTGGAAATCGTATTATGATGCGATTGCGCGCGTGGATTTCCTCACGGAGCAGCCTCTGATGCTGCTTGAGTACCATGCGCGTCAGTTCCAACTGTTGTTTGCCGACAAGAGCTGCGGTGATTTGCTCTGGCAGGGCGCGGAGGACGGCTCTGAAGAATGGGCAGAAGCGCTCAATTCCTCGCATGACCCGGAAATGCGCTATCTGCATCATGGCTTGCTGCGCCTCGCTCGGACGGGAGAATCTGAGGAATTTTCCTATGTGCAGGGCGACACGATCATCCGCATGGATGCCAGTCTCGTCGTGAAGCGCGAGCAGCGCTGCCTGTTCGAGATCCATTGCCGCAGCAAGGCAAAGATTCGTGAAGAAGAGAAACTGACGCCGGAAAAGATGATGAAGGGTATCTTCTACCTCTACGATGCCATCTTCACGCTGGACCTCAAGCATCAGCAGCTCCTGTTGCTCACGAGTCCGAGTGGCAAGCTCAACGGGCGTTCGTTTTCGCTCGAGGATAGCATGACACTTTACAAAGAGATGTATGTCTGCGAGGATGACTGGCTGCGCTATGAAGAATTTTTCCGCACGGATAACCTCGATGATCGGCTGGAAGCCGCGGAAAACGGCATTCTCTGCGGCATGTTCCGCACGAAGTGGCGCGGTCATGGTCCCGTCTGGAAGAGCCACATCATCATGCGCATCCCGCATCTCGATAGTGACGCATATCTCTGCATGATCCGCACGGCCGATGTGCAGGGCAAAGCCATCGGCTGCGAGGCCAATCGCCTGGATACACTTGCCTGAAAAGTTGCCTCGTTTGACAAAACGAGGCAATTTTTTTATACTATTAGTTAGTAAGCTAACTAATTTCTGGAGGAATGGGACATGAAACGGGAAATGCTGCCGAGCTGGGAAGAGCTCGCACGCCATAAAAAAATCATCCCCGAAATCAATCCATCGGCCGTGATTGCGATGCTCGAAATCAAGCAGGCTGGTGAGGAGGTGCAGCAGTCCGTCATGGATGTGCTGCAGCGGGAGTACCATCTGTCCGAAGGGAAGTTCTGCCTGCTCATCGTGCTGCATCAGCATCCGCAGGGCATCGCGCCCTCGCAGGTTGCGGCCAAGGTGGGCGTGGCAAAGGCGACGGTCAGCACGATGCTGCAGCGCCTCGAGCGGGAAGGCATGGTGGAGATCCTGCCGGACCCGAAGGATGCGCGCGGCAAGCTCGCGTGCCTGACGCAGAAGGGACGCGACTTCATGGATGGGCTGCTGCCCGCGCATTACCTGCGCGTCACGAAGCTCATGGAGCGCCTGACGGAGGACGAGCAGAAGGAGCTCAGCCGCTTGCTCAAGAAGATGTCGGGCTGATGCATCGCAGATGAGGGGGATTTTGGATGAATACGAGACAGAAAGCATTGCGCACCGGCGTGGTTTTCATCGCGCTGCTCATCGTGGGCGGCCTGCTGCTCATGTACAAGGGGCATGATGCCATCGCGCTGGGCATGGAGAAGAAAGAGGGCATCCTGACGGCCGAGCAGGTCAAGATGGCCTTTGATGGCGTCAGCGGCCGCCTGCAGCAGGTGACGGTGCAGGAGGGCGATACGGTGAAGGCCGGCGATGTCGTCATGCAAATTGATTCGACGGATACGGACCTTGCCATCGAGCAGCTTAAGGCGCAGATTGCCCAGCTCGATGCGCAGATCCGCTCGACGGGAGGCAAGCAGGCGCTGAGCTATATGCAGGCCGATAACGACGAGACGCAGAGTTTCCGCCAGATCGACCAGCAGCGCGCAGCTGTTGCGGCCGCACAGGCGACGCTCAAGAACAGCCGCATCGATTACAACCGCAAATCGGCTTTGCTCGACGCGGGGGCCATCGCGAAATCGCAGCTTGATGATGCAGAGATGGCGCTCAATGTGGCCGAGGCCAATGTCGAGCAGCAGCAGCAGCTCCTCGACAAGCTCCTGACGGGCGCGAAGGATACGGGTGATACGGACTCTTTAAGCCTGCCGACTATCGAGCAGCAGCGCCAGACGGCCGGCAACATGAGCAACGATATCGATGCGCTTGTGCAGCAGAAGCAGGCGCTCGCCGTGCAGCTCCAGCAGCTCCAGGTCAAGAAGGAGCGCCTGACGCTGCGGGCGCCGGAGGACGGCAAGATCCTGAAGGTGCTCTCGAAAGAGGGCGAGATGGTGACGGCGGATACGCCGGTCATCCTCTTGCAGAGCAACCGCAGCTATTATGATATCTACATCAGCGAGCAGCAGGCGCGGGGCCTCGCGGAAGGCGATACCATCACGGGCACAACGGTCGCTGGCGGCAGGCAGGTCACGGGTACCATCAAGCTTTTGACGCAGGCGCCGGGCTTTGCTGATCTCAAGCAGTCGCGCGAGAAGGGGCAGGCCGACCTTACCGCCTTCCAGGTGCGCATCTATATCGACCCGCAGGACGGTGTCGTCCCGGGCATGACCATTGGGGTGAGCGACCGTGAATTCACTAAAAGATGAAATCCGTTTTCTGTTCTCGGGACAGGGCATGCCGTACGAGAAGGTCTGCATCATGGTGGCCATGGTCGTCACGGTGCTGCTCGGCATCATGCTCAGCAGCAATTTCTCGCACGATGCGAATATCGTCGTCATCGACCTCGACAATTCGGCATACAGCCATGAGATGACGAACCGCATCAATGCGTCGGAGTACATGAAGGTCACGGCCGTACTCAATACGCCGGTCGATCCCAAGGAACTCTTTTACCGCGACCGGGCCATCGCCGTCGTGTACTTCCCGCGCAATCTCGAGAAGGACCGCTACACGGGAACGGCGACGAATATCGGCGTATTCTACGACAATACGAATACGGCACAGACGGCCGACGTCAAGCTGGCGCTCAATGAGATTGTCGGGCTCGACAATGCGGCGGCAGCCGGCGATCCGGGCAGCACGAATGATTCGGATGCCGGCACCGTGAGCCTCGCGGACCGCGTGCTCTTCAATCCGAATGGCTCGAATTACAACGTGGAGACGCAGGGGTTTCTGTTCTTCTTCGGTTCCATGTTTTTCACGTTCGCGACCATCGGCATGGTGCCGCGGCTGCGGCTCACGCATCAGCTTGACAAGATCCTTCTGGAGGGCACACCCTGGGATCTCGTGCTGCGGCTGATCCCGTACGGGGCCTGCCTCATCGTGTCGTTCGTGCTCGGCATGGGCGTGCTGCACACGCTTGGCGATATGACGTTTTCGGGCAATCTCCTGACCTTCCTGATCATCCAGTGCTTCTATGTGATGACGGTGGGCATGATGAGCCTGATTTTCGGCTGGACGGCGGCAAATCCTGGCATCGCGTCGTCGCGCATGATCCTGTTTATCCCGGGCGGCTTCATCTTCGGCGGTCCGACAGGGCCAATCTCGTTTTATCCGGACTGGGTCGTGGCCGTCTCGCATGTGTTCCCGCTGACGTGGGAATTCCATTTCGTGCGCGACATCATTGCCAGGGGCGCCGGGCTGGCGGACATCTCGCGGGAGCTCGGGGCGTTCTTCGTCTTCATGGGGATCGTCGCCGTCCTGCTCTGCTGGCGGTTCTACGGCTCGCGCAAGGCGCTGCTGAAGCGGCTGGCCGATGAGAAGAAGCTCCAGCAGTTGCAGGAGCTTGCCGCGGAGAAGAAGGGTGCACGCCCGGCAGATGTGTCAGGCGTGCCGGAAGCATGAGCAGGAAAAGGAGTGATGACGATGATCAAGCAGGAAGAGGGGCATGAGGGCCGGCCGGATACGGCCAGGCTCATCGCGGATATCCAGTCGCGGCCAAAGCAGGAGATTTCCTGCCGGCGCATCCTCGTGCCGACGGATGGTTCAGGACAGGCGTTCACGGCGGTCAATCAGGCCATCCATCTCGCGGCGGTGACGGGGGCGGAGCTGACACTCCTGATGGTCGTCGACCTCAACAAGCATGTGGCTGCTTTTGAGCAGGTCAGTCTCAGCGGCTACGTGCCATCCGAGCTCAAGATCTCAGCCTATCAGTTCCTGGCGGATATGATGCACGTGATCCCGCAGGAGATACGGGCGAGGACGCGCGTGGAGGTTGGCACGCCCGGCGAGATAATCTGTGAGGTTGCCGAGCAGGAGCACAGCGATCTCATCGTCATGGGCAGCCGGGGCTTCGGCAGCTTCCACAGCCTGCTCGTGGGCTCGGTGTCGCATTACGTACTGCAGTGCGCGCCGTGTCCCGTGCTCATCGTCAAGGGTCTGCCCGATGACTGGGACAGCGAAGACGATTATCTGACGAGACAGGAACATATCTAACCATCCTCCTCCCTGACGGGGAGGATTTTTTTGTGCGTATTTTTGTACATATTGTAAGTTTTGTCTACTCAAAGTGGAATTTTATAGTATAATGAAAGGGTATCTGTGTATTTTAACGATTGAAGGACGGGATCAGGAGATGCATACAGAGTATTGGATGGGCAACGAAGCCATTGGCATGGGGGCGCTGGCCGCCGGTGTCAATGTGGTGGCAGGCTACCCGGGGACGCCGTCGACGGAAGTGCTGGAGACGATAGCCCGGCATAATCCGGACGGGAAAGTCCACGTGGAGTGGTCGACGAATGAAAAGGCCGGCATGGAGGTCGCGGCCGGTGCAGCGTATTCCGGTGCGCGCGCGCTCGTGACGATGAAGCAGGTCGGGCTCAATGTGGCGGCTGACCCCTTGATGAGCCTTGCGTATCTTGGCGTCAAGGGTGGCATGGTCGTGCTCGTGGCCGACGATCCGGGGCCGATTTCCTCGCAGACGGAGCAGGATACGCGCCATTTCGCCGCGTTCGCGAAGCTGCCGTGCTTCGACCCCTCGAGTGTACAGGAGGCCTATGAGATGATCCAGGAGGCGTTTGCGTTCTCGGAAGAGTATCATACGCCGGTTTTCCTGCGGCCGACGACGCGCATCGACCACGGCTATGCGTCGCTGCAGGTCAAGGACCCCGAGAAATACGTGCAGCATGAGGTGGAGGGCTTCGTGCGCGATCCGGCACGCTGGGTCATCTTCCCGAAGCTCTCGTATCGCGCGCATCAGGAGATCGAGGCGCGCAATGCGGGGCTTTCCAAGACATTTTCGGCGTACGCACGCAACAAGGTGCTGCCGGCTGCGGACCAGGGCTGCCGCCGCGGCATCGCGACACATGGTGTCAGCTATCCGTATGTCGTGGAGACGCTGCAGGAGCATGGCGAAGGCGCACCGCGCGTCTTCAAGGTTTCGACGCCGTTTCCGTTTCCCGAGGAAAAGGCCGTCGAGTTCCTGCAGGGACTCGATGAGGTGCTCTGCCTCGAGGAACTCGATCCTGTCATCGAGCGCGCGCTCACGTATGTCTGCGGCAAGTATCAGCTGCCCGTGAAGATTCGCGGCAAGCTCACGGGCGATGTCCGTACGGCCGGTGAGAATACGCGCGATTCCGTCTATGACGACGTGGCATGCTTCATGGGCTGGCCGCAGTCAAAGCGGCAGGAGCTGCCGCCTGTCCCCTGCGAGGTTGTGCGTCCGCCGGTGCTCTGCGCGGGCTGTCCGCACCGGGCGTCGTTCTACGCGGTGAAGCTCGCGATGAAGGGTCAGAAGAGCGTGTTCTGTGGCGATATCGGCTGCTATACACTCGGCAATGCCATGCCGCTCGACATGGTCGATACCTGTCTCTGCATGGGCGCGGGCGTCAACATTGCCCAGGGCATCGGCGCGGTGACGCCGGGCATGAAGTGCTTTGCCTTCGTCGGCGACTCGACGTTCTTCGCTTCGGCGCTGACGGGCGTCGTCAACGGCATCTACAATCAGGCAGACATGACGCTCGTCGTGCTCGACAATTCGACGACGGCGATGACGGGCCATCAGCCGCACCCTGGTACCGGCCATACGATGATGGGCCAGATCGTCGACAAGGTATCGATTGAAGACAGCCTGCGCGGCGTCGGCGTGCAGACGGTGCGCACGGTTGACCCGCTGGACCTTGAGAAGGCCGTGGCCGTCGTCCGCGAGGTGGCGGCTGAGCCGGGGCTCAAGGCCATCATTTTCCGCTCGCCGTGCATTGCGCTCGTCAAGCCTTTGGGACTTGCCGAAATCCTGCAAGACAAGTGCCGGACGTGCAAGAAGTGCATCCGCGAGATCGGCTGCCCCGGCATTGTCATCGAGGATGGCCGCGTGACGATTGATGCCTCGCAGTGTACGGGCTGCGGCATCTGCCGCGAGATCTGCCCGTTCGATGCGATTGCCGTGAAGAACTTTGCAGCGGCAGATAAAAAGGAAGGGGGCAGAGCATGATGCAGAAGAATATCTTGTTGACGGGCGTGGGCGGCCAGGGCACGGTGCTCGCGTCGAAGCTCATCGCCGCGGCGGCCATGAAGAAGGGGCTGCCGGTCATGAGCGCCGAAACCATCGGCATGGCCCAAAAGGGCGGCTCGGTTTTCAGCCATCTGCGCATCGGCGAGGGCGTCATGAGCCCGATGATCCGCCGCGGCACGGCAGACCTCCTGCTGGCCTTTGAGCCTGCGGAGGCCGTGCGCATGCTGCCGTATCTGAAGGACGGCGGCACGGTGGTGGTCAATTCCCATCCCGTTATGCCCGTGACGGCGGCGCTCAAGGGGACGGATTACACCGGCAGGGAAATGATCGAGTATCTGCAAAAGGCGGTCCCGGACCTTCTCGTCATCGATGGCTGGCAGGCCGTGCAGGAGCTCGGGAATCCGAAGGTCCTAAATGTCGTCATGCTCGGCGCGGCTCTCAAGAGCGGCGCGCTGGATTTCCTGACGGAAGAGGAGCTTTTGGGGGCCATCCGCGACAAGGTCAAGCCGCGCTTTGTCGCGCTCAATGAGCGTGCGCTGGCCTATTATGCCGAAGGGGACAAGCAGTAAGAGAGGTAGTCTTTATGGAGATCACAAACGAACAACTGGAACTCGTCAACAGCCGCATCAAGGCGCTGCGCAGGGCCGACAGCTTCTACGGCAGGCGCCTCGAGGAATACGGCATCGATCATGTGGACAGCGCGGAGGACTTCAGGAAGCTGCCGTTCTCGGAGAAAAAGGATCTGCGCGACGCGTATCCGCTCGGCCTCATGTCCGTGCCGGAGGAGGAGATCGTGCGCATTCATTCGTCGTCCGGTACGACGGGCAAGCCGGTCATCGTGCCCTATACGAAAAAGGATGTCGAGGACTGGGCGCTGCTCTTTTCGCGCTGCTATGAGATGGCCGGTGTGACGAAGCTGGACCGCGTGCAGATCACGCCGGGCTACGGGCTCTGGACGGCCGGCATCGGCTTCCAGGCGGGCTGCGAGAAGCTCGGGGCTATGGCCGTGCCAATGGGGCCGGGCAATACGGAAAAGCAGTTGCAGATGATGATGGATATGAAGAGCACGGTGCTCTGTGCGACGTCGTCGTACGCGCTGCTGCTCGCCGAGGAAATCGAGAAGCGCGGCATCGAGGACAAGATCCATCTGCGCAAGGGCATCATCGGCTCGGAGCGCTGGAGCGAAAAGATGAGAAAGTCCATCTGCGAGAAGCTCGGCATCGAGGCCTACGATATCTACGGGCTGACGGAAATTTACGGCCCGGGCATCGGCATCAGCTGCGATGCGCATGACGGCATCCATTACTGGGATGATTACGTCTACATCGAGATCATCGACCCGCAGACGGGAGAGACGCTGCCGGACGGCGAGTGGGGCGAGATCGTCATCACGACGCTGCGCAAGGAGGGTGCACCGCTCATCCGCTTCCGCACGCATGACCTTTCGCGCATCCTGCCGGGCGACTGCCCGTGCGGCAGCAAATTCCCGCGCCTCGATACAATCCAGGGACGCACGGATGATATGGTCAAGATCAAGGGTGTCAATCTCTTCCCTGCACAGATCGAGGAAATCCTTCGGACCTTCCCCGAGGTTTCGAGCGAGTATCAGATCCATATCTCGCATCTCGACGGCAAGGACACAATGCGCCTTTATGTCGAGACGAACGGCAGCGTGGACTTCCTCGACCTCGCGAAACGCATCGCCGAGCGCGTCAAGAGCCGCATCGGCTTCACGCCGCTCGTCAAGGTCGTGGAAATCGGCGTGCTGCCGCGCTCGGAGAAGAAGACGAAGCGCGTAATCGATACGCGTTATGAATGAGAATGCGATGGAGAGGATTATCACGATCTGGCCGGACTTTGCCGCTGACTTTGCCTGCAAGGCCGGCGGCTGCCGCCATACCTGCTGCCGCGGCTGGGAAATCGATGTTGACAGCGATACGGCGCAGTGGTATCGCTCGCTTGACGGCCCCCTGGGCGATGAACTGAGGCGGAAGATCCGATGTGATGACGGGACGTATTCGTTCCGGCTCACGGCGGATGAGCGCTGCCCGTTCCTGAGGTCAGACGGGCTTTGCCGTCTCGTGCTCGGCCTCGGCGAGGAGAATCTCTGTGAGATCTGCACGATGCATCCGCGCTTTTTCGCGCTCTGCGGCGGGATAGAGCTCGCCGGCTTCGGACTGGCCTGCGAGAAGTCCACGGAGCTGCTGCTTGCGGCAAAGGAACTGCGCTTTCACGCGGAAGGGGAGTGTCAGTCCTTTACTTTCCCAGCCCTGCTGATGTTCCTGGGCTATCCGGTGCCGGATGCCTGGCTGCGTCCGCCTGCACGGCTGACCAGGGGGCGGATGTCGTTCCTGCTCGAACAGATGGAGGCGACAGAGCCCATCGATGCTGTCTGGACGCGGCAGCTCGCTGCCTTGCGGGCGGCTGGTGATGCCTTGCTTTTATCGTATGCGCAGCTTTATGCGGCGCTGGGAGAGGCTGTGGCAAGGCGCCTGACCTCGTATATCCTCTACCGCCAGCTCGACAAGGTGTCCCGGTATGGCATCGGGGCACTTGCTGCTTATGCGCGCGGCAATGCGGCCTTCATCTATCTCCTGGCCGCTTCGCTGCAGGATTTCCCGGAGGCCGTGCGCCGCTGGTCGGAGCAGATTGAATACGATGAAGAAAATACCGTACACCTCATCGAGGCGTGCGGCAGAGAGTTCTCGTCATTCCTGACTGGGAATGGCTGATAATTTTTCGAGGATGAATTTCATGACGAGCCGCTGGTCCTTTGAGGACTGGCGGTTCTTTTTTGTCAGGAGTGCGCCCGTGAGCTTGAGCCCTTCGGTAAAGGGAATCGTGACGAGCCCCGGCATTTCGGCTAAGGAACGTTCAAAGAGGATGGCGGGCAGCACGTGATGGCGCATCAGGCTGTAGAGCGTGGAGAGATGCGGCGAGAAATAGCGCACGTTTGGTGTAAGCCCGCGCTGATGCATGGTGCGCAGGACGACGCGCGTCACGTAAAATCCTTCGGAGAGCATCGCGACAGGCATGCCGGCGGCTTCTTCGAGTGTCATGCTCGTGCGGCCCGCAAGCGGATGATCTTCCCAGACGACAAAGCAGATGGGACGCGAGGCAAGCCGGCGGTAGTGGACGTCCGGCAGGCTGCTGTCGTCGGAGTTGATGACGGCCAGGTCGACTTTTTCATCGCGCACGAGGCGGGCGGCTTCGAGGCCGTATGGCTCTGTGATGTCGAGCTGGATCTCGGGGTGCTGCTGCTGGAACTCGCTGAGCAGGTAAGGCAGGAGATAGGAGGCCTGCTGCTGCGGGATGGCGATGCGGACCTTGTTGTGGCGCATCGCCATATCGCGAATCTCGCCCTCCACCTGATCGACCTGCTGCAGCAGCCGCGCGAGTTTCTGCGCGAGCTGTTGGCCGGCCTGGCTGATCACGATCGTGCGCCCGGCGCGCAGGAAAAGGTTGAGCCCCGTTTCGTCCTCGAGGGCCTGCATGGACTGGCTCAGCGTGGACTGAGCGATGTGAAGTTCGGTGGCCGCATGGGTGATGTTCTGGCAGCGGCAGACGGCCAGGAAGTAACGCATTTGCAAAAGAGTCATGGCAATCCTCCATTCCAAGCTTATTGTAGCGCTGCATCCTGCCTGAATCAATCGGTTTTTCCGATATATCAATCAGATTTATCCGTTTTTCAAGCGGGCGCGGCTGTGCGATAATAAAGGTGTCAAAAGGAACGGCGCCGAGATGGTTCATAGAGACAGAAAGAATGGAGTGTGATTGTCATGATGACGAAGAAACTGCTGACCTGCATGGTTATTGCTGCCATTTGGATCATGGTTGTTCTCATGAATATTGCGGCTGCCGATGCCCGCGTGGGCAAGGCAGGCCTGACCACGCCGATGGACCGGTATGCCGTAGAGATGGGCACGACGAGCTATGTGAGTCTGCACAGCCCGGATTACCCCGATATCGTTCTCGAGCAGGACGGTACGGACCGATGAAAATCAAGAAAATCGTGAAAATCAGGAAGCTGTCGCTCGGGCGATGGCTTTTTTTATTTGCCCTCTTTCATGAGCTGCTTGTACTTGCGCGGCGAGGTTTCCTTGTAGCGGCGGAAGAGCCGGATGAAATAACTGACATCGTTGAAGCCGCAGGAGAAGGCGATTTCCGTGATGGAATCGTTCGTGTGGGTGAGCTTGAGACAGGCCATCTCGATGCGGTAGCGGTTGAGGTAGTCGATGGGGCTGTGATGCGTGATTTTCTGGAAGAAGCGGCAGAAGTAATTGGGCGAGAGGTTGGCCGCCTGTGCGAGGTCGGTGAGTGTCAGCGGCTGCTGGTACTGGGAATCGATGAGCTGGAAGGTCTGCTTGAGCTGCGTGATGCGCTTGCGGCGGTGCTCCCGCAGGGGGAGGGATGCGGCTTCGTGGTAAAGGCCCTGCTGGAAGATGAAGCCGAGGAAGGTGTAGAGCAGCCCCGTGACGACGAGCTCGTAGCCCGTGTGCTCCTCTTTCATGCTGCGGAAGAGGTGCTGTATGAGCCGCGGAATGTCAGGCGTGGAGGCCGGCAGATATTTGTTGATGAGCGTGACGTGCTTGAGGACATCCTCAATCCGATCCTGGAACGTATGGCTGCCGGCCAGCATCTTCTTCATGTCGAAGACGATGCAGTCGTAAATCGTGTCCGTGGTTTCGGGATGACCGCCGTGCACGACGCCGTCGCGGATGAAGATGATGTCACCGGCTTTTGCGTGGACCTGAGATTCATTGAGCGTGAGCGTCACGGATCCCCTGACGACGAGATCGATCTCGTATTCCATATGCCAGTGATACGGCATGTAGAAACGCGGGTGATGGCAGTCGACGTGGTGGCATTCAATGGGAAAATCGAAGCGGCCGCGCTGACGAAATTCGTTATATCCATCGTGCTTCATATGGAAAACACCCTTTCGAAGTAAAAGATAATATTGTCTTATAAAATGTAATAATCTTGCTGTTTTGCTGAAAATGAGGTTGAATATTTTTGTTTGTAGTCAATTTTAATTTTTGCTAAAATTGTTCTCAGAATATATAAAATATACAATAAGATAATATAGTACTATTTTACCATAAGATACACCGAGAAAGAAGCCTGTTTTCAATGGTATACTGAACGCGTAATCAAGGTTAAGCAATCTTCAGACAATAGATTAGGAGGAAACAGGCATGGCAAAGAGCAGATTGATTGGTGATTATCCGGTAATTGGCATCCGTCCGACGATCGATGGACGCCGCGGCGTTCTCGATGTGCGCGGTTCGCTGGAGGAGCAGACCATGGGCATGGCCCAGGCTGCCAAGAAGCTTTTTGAGGATAATCTCTGCTATACGAACGGCGAGCCCGTGAAGGTCATCATCGCCAATACGACGATTGGCCGCGTGGCGGAGGCCGCTGCCTGTGCCGATCAGTTCAAGAAGGCCGGCGTCGATATCACGCTGACGGTTACGCCGTGCTGGTGCTACGGTTCCGAGACGATGGACATGGATCCGATGACCATTAAGGGTGTCTGGGGCTTCAACGGCACGGAGCGCCCGGGTGCCGTCTACCTGGCTTCGGTGCTCGCGAGCCATGCACAGAAGGGCCTGCCGGCCTTCGGCATCTACGGTCACGATGTGCAGGAGGCCGATGCGACGGAGATCCCCGAGGACGTCAAGGTCAAGCTGCTCCGCTTCGGCCGGGCGGCCGTGGCAGCAGCGACGATGCGCGGCAAATCGTATCTGCAGATTGGCTCCATCACGATGGGCATCGGCGGCTCCATCATCAATCCGGATTTCTTTGAGGAATATCTCGGCATGCGCATCGAGTCGGTCGATGAGGTCGAGATCATCCGCCGCATGACGGAAGGCATCTACGATCAGAAGGAATATGAGAAGGCACTGGCCTGGACGAAAGAACACTGCAAGGAAGGCTTTGACAAGAATCCGGACTTTGCACGCAAGACGGACGAACAGAAAAAAGAGGCCTGGGAATTTGTCGTCAAGATGATGTGCATCATGAAGGACCTCTACAATGGCAATCCGAATCTGCCGAAAGGCTGCGAGGAGGAAGCGGTCGGACACAATGCGATTGCCGGCGGTTTCCAGGGACAGCGCCAGTGGACGGATTTCTACCCGAATGGCGATTTCGCCGAAGCGCTCATGAACTCGTCGTTTGACTGGGATGGCGCACGTGAGAGCTATATCCTCGCGACGGAGAACGATACGCTCAACGGCGTGGCCATGCTCTTCAACAAGCTCCTGACGAATCGTGCGCAGATCTTCGCCGATGTTCGCACGTACTGGAGCCCGGAGGCCGTCAAGAAGGCGACGGGCTACGAGCTCGAGGGCAAGGCCAAGGAAGGCAAGGGCTTCCTGCATCTCATCAATTCGGGTGCAGCCTGCCTCGATGCCTGCGGCGAAGTCAAGGACAGCGAAGGCAATTCCGTCATCAAGCCGTTCTGGGAGATGACGGAGAGCGACCAAACAGCCTGCCTCGATGCCACGCAGTGGTGCCCGGCCGACAATGGTTACTTCCGTGGCGGCGGCTTCTCGTCCCGCTATCTGACGCGCGGCGAGATGCCAGCCACGATGGTCCGCGTCAATATCGTCAAGGGCGTCGGCCCTGTCCTGCAGCTCGTTGAGGGCTACACGGTCAATCTGCCGGATGAAGTTTCCGACAAGCTCTGGAAGCGCACGGATTACACCTGGCCCTGCACGTGGTTCACGCCGCGCCTCACGGGCGAAGGTGCCTTCAAGTCGGCTTACGATGTCATGAACAACTGGGGCGCCAATCACGGTGCCATCACGTACGGGCATATCGGTGCGGATCTCATCACGCTCTGCTCGATCCTGCGCATCCCGGTCTGCATGCACAATGTGCCGGAGGCGGATATCTTCCGTCCGGCGGCCTGGAATGCCTTCGGCATGGATAAAGAGGGACAGGATTACCGTGCCTGCCAGGCATATGGCCCGATGTATAAATAAAAAGCGCTTCATGAGCGCTGAGTTGGAGGAGATAGGATGACCGAAGAAAAACGCGTGCTCGCTTTTGACTTCGGTGCCTCCAGTGGCAGGGCGGTCGTCGGCACGTTCGACGGCCGCACCATCCACATGGAGGAGGTACACCGTTTTGCCAACGATCCCGTCATGGTCCGCGGTACGATGTATTGGGATGTCCTGCGCTTGTTCCACGAGATCAAGCAGGGCATGACCAAGGCGCATCTGGCCGGGCCGTTTGCCAGTGTCGGCATCGATACCTGGGGCGTTGACTTTGGCCTGCTGGATGAGCGCGGGAATTTGCTGGAGAATCCCGTTCACTACCGGGATGCGCGCACGGCCGGCATGGTTGAAGCAGCCTTTCGCCATATTTCACGGCAGGAGCTTTACGGTATCACCGGCAACCAGATCATGCCGATCAATACGCTCTTTCAGCTGCTTTCACTCAAGGAGCAGCGGCCGGAGGTGCTCGCACGGGCAAAGAAACTGCTGTTCATGCCGGATCTCCTGAATTATTTCCTGTCAGGAGCATGCAAGGCAGAATACTCCATCGCATCGACGAGCCAGATGCTCGACGCCAGGAAGAAATGCTGGTCCCGGCGCGTCCTTGCTGCCCTGTCCCTGCCGGAGGGCATCCTGCCGGAGCTCATTCCGACGGGGACGTGCATCGGGAAGATCGATGCAGCGCTTTGCGAGGAGCTCGGCCTGGCGCCGGCTTCGGTGATAGCTGTGGCGGGACACGACACGCAGAGTGCCATGGCGGCCGTGCCGACGGATGAACAGGATTTCCTGTTCCTTTCGTGCGGGACCTGGTCGCTGCTCGGCACAGAACTTCCCGAGCCCGTCATCAACGAGGCTTCGGAACAGGCGAATATCACGAATGAGGGCGGCTATGGCGGCAAGGCATCCTTCCTCAAGAACATCATCGGCCTCTGGCTGATCCAGGAATGCCGCCGCCAGTGGCTGCGGGAAGGCAGGGAATATTCCTTCGGCGAGCTCGAGCAGCTGGCAAAAGCGGCTGAACCGTTCCGTTCCTTCATTCATCCCGATGCGCCGGAGTTCGTGCCGAGTGGCAACATGCCGGAGAGGATCCGCGACTACTGCCGGAGAACCGGGCAGCCTGTGCCCGATTCCGTCGGTGCTGTCGTCCGCTGCATCGATGAGAGCCTGGCCATGCGTTACCATCAGGCCGCGCTGGAACTTGAAACCTGCCTCGGCCGCACGTATCCGCGCCTGCACATGATCGGCGGCGGCATCCAGAGCCGGCTGCTCTGCCAGATGACGGCGGATGCCTGCGCAAAAACCGTGCTGGCCGGGCCCGTTGAGGCCACGGTACTCGGCAACATCGCCCTGCAGCTGCTTTCGACAGGCGCTATCGGCAGCCTGCGCGAAGCGCGGCAGATCATCAAGGCTTCGGAGGACATCCGGACGTATGAGCCGCAGCAGACGGAGCGCTGGCAGCAGGAATATCACAGATGGGAGGAGATTACATCATGCTGAAGGGCATTCCCCATATTTTATCGCCGGAATTACTCAAGGTGCTCTGCGAGATGGGGCACAGCGACCGCATCGTCATCGGCGACGGCAATTTCCCGGCCGAATCGGTGGGCAAAAACTGCAAGGTCGTGCGCTGCGACGGACACGGCGTGCCGGAACTCCTGGACGCCATCCTGCAGGTCATGCCGCTCGATGCTTACGTCGAGAAACCGGTCAGCCTCATGGAGGTCATGAAAGGCGATCCCGTCAAGACACCGATCTGGGATACGTACAAGGATATCGTTTCACATCACGATGCACGCGGCAAGGATGCCGTGGGCACGATTGAACGCTTCGCATTCTATAAAGAAGCCAGCACGGCGTATGCCATCGTGACGACGGGCGAGAGTGCCGTCTATGCGAATGTCATGCTGCAAAAAGGCGTCGTGCAGGATTGAGGAGGAAATTACGTGAGTTACGAAGAAATTAAAGCAGAAATCTGCGATGTTTGCCATAAGATGTGGCAGCTGGGCTGGGTGGCAGCCAACGACGGCAATGTAACCGTCAAGCTCGACGACGGGACGTTCCTGGCTACGCCGACAGGCATCAGCAAGAGTTTCATCACGCCGGAAAAGCTCGTGCGCATCGATGCGGAGGGCAAGGTACTCGAGGCCAAAGAAGGGTATCGCCCGTCCTCGGAGATCAAGATGCACATGCGCTGCTACAAGGACCGCGAGGATGTCGGTGCCGTGCTGCACGCACATCCGCCCACGGCTACGGGCTTTGCCGTGGCCCATATTCCCCTGGACCGCTACGATATGATTGAGACGGTCGTATCGCTCGGCTCCATTCCCATCACGCCGTATGGCACGCCATCCACATATGAGGTGCCGGAGGCCATCGCCCCGTACATCCAGGACCACGATGCTGTCCTGCTCGAGAATCACGGTGCCCTGACGATGGGAGCTGATCTCATCGGCGCGTATTACAAGATGGAGACGCTTGAGCTTTTCGCGAAGATCAACCTCGTGGCCTATCAGCTCGGCGGGCCGAAGGAGATCTCGAAGGAGAACATCGATAAGCTCATCAAACTCCGCAGCTATTACGGCGTGACGGGCCGTCATCCCGGCTACCGTCATTATGCAGAGGATTGAGAACAGGATTTGAGAAGATAACGATAGAGAGAATCAGGAAAGAGCGCTCGCCTGACGTCCAGGCGGGCCGTTTCCCGAAGGAGGGCTAGTATGAAAGAAGAAGGGTTTGCAGCTGCTGTGCAGCCAGAGGTACAGGAGGCTTCTGCGCCTGTCGTGCCGAAGGAATACCGGTTCTATTTCGGATTGCTCGTCACGTGCTTTGCACTCTGGGGCCTGCTCAACAACATGACGGATAATCTTGTGCCGTCATTTGCCAAAATATTCATGATAAAAGCGGTCGATTCGTCCCTGGTACAGGTCGCCTTCTACGGTGCCTATGCCGTGCTGGCCCTGCCGGCAGCCTTTATCATCAAGCGGTATTCCTACCGCGTGGGCGTCCTGGTCGGCCTGGGTTTCTACATGATCGGTGCCTTCGGCTACATCCCGGCGGCCATCCTGCAAAGCTATAATCTGTTCCTGGTTTCGATTTTCGTTCTGGCCGGCGGCCTGTCGGTCCTCGAGACGACCTGTAATCCTTTTGTATTGTCCCTGGGCGATGAATCCACGAGCGTCCGCCGCCTGAATTTTGCGCAGGCGTTCAACCCGCTCGGCTCCATGGCTGGCCTGTTCCTCGCCAAATACGTCATCCTCTCGCATCTGAATCCGGCCACGCTCGAGGATCGCCTGGCCATGACGCCGGAGCAGCTCACGGCTGTACGCGATGTCGAGCTCTTCTGGGTGTGCGTGCCGTATGTCGGTTTGATTCTCATCGCGTTTATCATCTGGTGTGCGTTCTTCCGCAGCAAGCTCAACGACAAGGATGCCGGCGAGGAAATCACCGTCAGGGAAGCACTTTCGCGCCTCATCCATCTGCCGCGCTATGCGTTCGGTGTCGTGACGCAGTTCTTCTACGTCGGCGTACAGATTGCCGTCTGGACCTGGACCATCAAGTATGCGATGGCCAACCTGCACGTCATTGAGGCTGAGGCTGCCAACTTCTACATCTATTCTATCTTCCTCTTCATCGGCTGCCGCTGGATATGCACGTGGCTCATGAAGTACATCACGCCGGCGAAGATGATGGCTGTCTTTGCCTTGGGCGGCATCCTCTGCTGCCTTGGCACGATCTATCTGCCGATTGATGTTTCCATTTACTGCCTGATCGGTATTTCCGGCTGCATGTCGCTGATGTTCCCGACGATTTACGGTATCGCACTGCGCGGCCTCGGCGCTGAGGTCAAGTTCGGCGCCGCGGGCCTCATCATGGCCATCCTCGGCGGCGCCATCATTACGCCGATCATGGGTGCTCTCGTTGACAACAGCACGCTTGCCTTCCTGGTCAGCGGCTTCAACCCGGAGCAGACGGCGATCCGTTCGGCCTTCTATTTGCCGGTCCTCTGCTTTGCCGTGGTCCTGGCGTATTCCCTGGCCTTCCGCAATGTGAAGGATTAATCGAATCATTCCCCTTCTGAGCTGCCTGTACGGGCAGCTCTTTTTTATGCCTGACTGGCTTTGTGGTACCAGAGCGCGTCAAAGAGCAGCAGGAACGCGACGATGAAGAACATGTGGCGGATGCCGAAGAAGGCTGCGAGATGGCCGCCGAGGAAGGCTCCGGTGAACATGCCGATGAACTGGCACGATTGGTTGAAGCCGTAGATGCGGCCAAGGCAGTTTGCTGGTGTCAGCTGGCGGATGAGGTTGTTGATGGAGGGCATGAGGCCGGCGACGGCGATGCCATGGATGAAGCGCAGCAGGGCGAGCTGCCAGGGAGCCGTGACGAGGCCCTGCGGCAGGGAGACGAAACCGGCGAGCGTCAGAGACGCGAAGAGGACCTTGTGCGAGCCGATGGTATCGGCCAGGTGGCCGATGCGGGAGGCAAAGAGCATGCAGGCAAAGCCGGCGCTCGAGAAGATGACGCCGGAGATCAGCGCGATGTGGTCGTCGGTGAGCGAGAGTTCCTTCACGTAGACGGTGAGAATCGGCTGGATGCAGGTCAGCGAAAAATGCATGATGAGCGTGGTCAGGAAAAGACCGAGAATTGCGCTGCGCTGGGGCAGGGAAGCAAAGGTGGCCTTCAGCCCCAGCGCGGCTTTCCGGGCTGCCGGGCGCATGGTTTCGTGGACGCGGGTCAGCGCGAGGAAGCCGAGCAGGCAGCAGCAGCCGATGAGCAGGAAGGTGTGGCGGATGCCGATGATTTCCGATAAGAAGCCGCCAAAAAGCGGTCCCAGGAGGCCGCCTGTGACCTGAGCCGTAAAGAACATGCCCATGGCCCAGCCGGAGTGATCCTTCGGCGTTTCCTGGGCGATGAGCGGCACGACGGCTGCCTGGAAGCCTGACAGGCAGCCCTGCATGAGGCGCAGGACGACGAGATGACAGACCGACGTCGCAAAGGACATGCCAATCATGATGAGCCCGAGCCAGCCTGAGGCGCGAAGGATCATGGGCTTGCGGCCGTAGCGGTCGGCAAGCCGGCCCCAGATGGGGGAGAAGATGGCCAGGCTGATGAAGTTGCAGCCAAAGACGATGCCCGCCCAGCGCGCGACGTCCCGCGGATCCGTGACGCCGAGTTCCTCGATGTAGATTGGCAGGATTGGAGCCATCTGGCTCATGCCGACTGAAACGATGAAAGAAGCCAGGCAGCAGATGAAAAGATTGCGTTTCCAGATTTCCATAAGATGCAGTTCCTCGCAGAGTATGTATGATTTCTTCTATTATAACGTTTTTTGCCGAGCAGGGCATCACAAAGGCGCAGCTGCTGCGAAAAAACAAGTGAATGCGCCATGGCAGAAGGACTTTTTCTTTCTTCGTCGAAATGTTATCTATGAACTGTAATTCACCTTGGTCGTGTATCGTCATTACGAAGAAAGAAGGGATCTGTATGATCTGCAGAAGATGTGGCTGCATGCTGGACAAGGGGACGCGGATCTGTCCCTTCTGCGGCGAGCCGGTGACGTTTGACGAAACGGGCCGCCGCGCAGATGCACAGGCTGGTCAGGCAGCGGAAACAAACGGCCTGCCGGAACTCGTGGCTCTCCGGGAATTGTCGCCGGTGCCGGGGACCAGAGAGGAAACGATTGCGGAGCTTCGCCGGCTCCAGAAGTATTTTTCCGATATGGATGAGAAGTATGCCGTACTGGAAGACCTTTGGATGATGAGCTCCCGCTGGCGCCAGCCCTCGCGCTCACACTGGCTCATCGGGGGCGGTCTTTTGGCTCTGCTCCTGTACCTGCTCATCGGCATCCATTTCCCGGCAGGCGTCATCGTTCTGTTCCTCGTACTCTGGGGGCTGATCTCGTATCTCGGGTATCAGCGCTCGTGGCGTGCCTACCTGGCGCACAAGCGGAAGACGGAGCTCGACATCCGCACGACGGAGAATCAGATCCGCAACTTCTACAACGATGCGCTGCGCTGCTTCCTGCCGCTCGATTACACTTCGCCGGAAGTGTTCCACGAGCTGATACTCGGCCTTGATTCGGGCATGATTACGTCGTTTGAGGATTATCGCATCAACAATTGAAAACACATAAAATGAGAAGGCAGTCCGCCGACTCCTGTGAGCCGGCGGACTGCCTTCTTGTATATGCGTTATCTCATTGTCATTGCATCAGTGGATAATCCAGCTGACGAAGTAGATGGCCAGCGGAATCGTGACGCAGGCGATGCCGATGAAGTCGATGTAGACGCCCGTGCGGATCATCTTGGTGATGGGGATGTAGCCAGACGCGTAGACGATGGCATTCGGGGGCGTGGAGACCGGCAGCATGAAGCCGAGCGATGCGGAGAGGGCGATGGCGACGGACACCGGAATCGGGTCCATGCCGGCGGACATGGCGGCCGTGATGGCCAGCGGGCCAATCATGTTCGTGGCGGCCGTATGGCTCGTGAGCTCGGAGAGCAGCAGGGCCATGACGGAGAAGATGGCGACCATGGCGATGGCCGAGGGCTCGCCGCCCATCATGGTGATGATGGCATCGCCGACCCATTGCGAGAGGCCGGTCTTATACATCATGCCGCCCATGGCGAGGCCGCCGCCGAAGAGAATCAGCGTGCCCCATTCGATGCCTTCCTTGGCTTCGCTCCAGGTCAGCGTGAACTGGCGGCGCTTGAAATTGATGGGCAGAAGAAAGAGCAGCAAAGCGCCGGCCATGGCGGCGACGGCTTCAGGGAAGAGTCGGTTGTACATCTTGAGGACAGGCGAGGTGCCGCCGAGTGCGATGGAGAGGAAGCCCGGCAGGACCCAGAGCAGGACGGCGACGCCGAAGCAGAAGACGGTGTTCTTCTGTGCGCGGGTCCACTCGCCGAGCTCGGCAATCTTGCTCCGGACGAATTCCTCGGCACCGTCGATGCGCTCGACATCAGCCGGGAACATGCGAATGAGGACGATATAAGCGATGATGAAGTACAGGACCATGGCGATGAAGCCCCACGTCATCCACTGGAAGAAGGAGACATGGATGTTGCACATCTGGTCGAGGAAGCCCAGCATGATGAGGTTGGGAGGCGTGCCGATTGGGGTCAGGACGCCGCCGATGGAACAGGAATAGGCCGTCATCAGCATGAGTCCCGTGGCGTATTTGTATTCGTGCAGATCGATTTCCCGGCCGTTGGCGGCGAACATCTCCTTGATGGAGGTCAGAAGGCCAAGGCAGATCGGGAACATCATGGCAGCGGTCGCCGTATTGCTGACCCAGCCGGAGCACAGGGCGGCCGCGAGTCCTACGGCGAGGAAGATGCGGCGGGGATTTGAGCCGACCCAGGAGCGCGAGAGCAGCCAGTAGGCGAAGCGCTTGTCGATGCCGTGCGTCATCATGGCCTTGGCGAGAATGAAGCCGCCCATGAAGAGGAAAATCATCGGATTGGCGAAGGCCGCGAAGGCCGTGCCGGCAGGCACGACGCCCGTGATGACGGCCAGAGTCGGGCCAATCAGGGATGTGACGGGGATGGGCACGGGCTCGGTGATCCACCATAGGGCGACGAGCACCATGATGGCCAGCAGCTTGTGTGCTTCAAGCGTCAGCCCGGCAATCGGGGTAAAAAATACGAGCAGAGCAAGGATGGGAGCGCCGAAGAGACCAATCGTGCGGCGCTTGCGGTCAAAAGCTTGTTCAGCTCGTTTTACGGCTAGTGCTTCTTGACTCATCTTGTCCATAGAGAATACCTCCTGTTTTTTTATGATTTCTGGTGCGAGGATGAGTAGACTGCGCAGGTCCTATGTCTAATGATAATGAAAAATCAGAACTTTATCAATAGAAAAATGCTATTTAAATGATTCTTTTTTCGAATCATTTAAATAGCATTGAATTTTTCTGATGTGATGGCTGTGTTTTCGGGAGGCCTGGCCTCATTCACTGGTGTAGCGTCTGGCCAGCAGATCTTCCACCGTGCGCTGTTTGTTGTGCTCGATGTAGCGGTGGATGAAGATATTCGGGATGGCTACGCCGATGGCGATGCCGATGATGATGATGATGGCGAGGATGCCGCTGCGCAGTCCGTCGAGCAGCATCGCAAGCGTGATGGTCTGGATGTTGAGGATGGCGAAGAGCAGCCGGTAGAGCAGGACGCCCGGGATCATCGGGATGGCCGACGGGATGGTCAGGATGATGTTTGGCGTGTGGAACCAGTGAATGGCCTTGAGCGCGATGAGGCCGACGACCGCGGCGCCGAGGAAGGAGCCGGCAGCCTGGGAGAGCCCGAACTGCATGACGCAGATGTTGCGCAGCAGCACGGTGATGATGCCGCCGACGGCGACGACGGGCAGCAGCCGGCGCGGGATGTTGAAGATGATGGAGAAACCCATCGAGGAAATGGCTGCGGCGACGGCCTGCGAGAAGTAGATGGTATCTGGCTGCAGGCTGACGTTCGTGAAATCGGCCACGTTGCCGAGGCGGATGGCGATGACGATGCCGAAGGTCATGCTGCCGACGACGAGCAGGGTGTTCATGGCACGCGTCATGCCGGAGACGATGAAATTGTTCAGGAGGTCGTCGACGGCATTGATGAGCGGGATGCCGGGGACGAGAAACAGCGTACAGGCAATCAGCGGATACCAGTTCATGGTTCCCGTGAGAAACTGCGTGCTCCAGGCCAGCATGGTCGTGACGAAGGAGGTGATCGCGATGACCGCGTAGATGTTGAAGCCGTAGCTCGTGCAAAGGCGCTTGACGTAGAAGCCGAGGAAGGCGCAGAGGGCGGTCAGGAAAAAGTCCAGCCAGCTGCCGCCGAAGAGCTTGCAGAAGCCGCCGCAGGCAGCACCGGCGCCGAGTGCCGTGAGCCAGAAGGGATAGTTGCGCGGACGGTTCTTGATGGCCATGAGCTGCTGCTCGAATTCCTCAAGCGTGTAGTTATTGGCCAGGGCCCGCCAGGTCAGCTTGCTGACGGCGGAAAGGGCCGTCATGTTGATGCCGTGTTTCTTGCACTTGCGGAATTCCGTGTAGGAGTGCGTTTCATCATTGATGTTGAGCATCAGGGTCGTGTACATGATGTGCTGGTGGACGCGGTCTTCGGGGATGCCCATGTAGGCAGCCACGCGCATCATGTCGCGAACGGTGCGGTCACTGTCCGCACCGCTTTCCATGAGCAGCTGGCCCGTGTGCAGCAGCAGGTGCAGCTTGGCGCTGATCTCGGCATAGGGCCTGGTCAGCACGGTCTGGTCGGGGGCGGCTGTTTGTTGTTCCTGTAATGGTTTATCGTGTTCCATCGATCACACTTCTTTCCGGATAGGCAGGAATATGTCGCTATCGCTCGTTTTCTCCATTATAACTTGAAGGCATGATGCTTTCAAGCTCGCGACTTTCGTCACGGGGAGTTGACGGCAAAGCTGGATGCTATAGCTTGCGGTATCTGCTATAATAGAGGCGTCGCTTTTTAGAGATTGATTTTTCCATGCGTTCTCGCCGGATTTTCAGAGGCGCATGGTATGATGAGGTCGACTATAAGGGGGGGAATGAGATGATGATGAAACGCTGGAAAAAGCAGGCTGGCATGCTTCTGGGCAGTGCTCTTCTGGGTACGAGTCTGTTCGTATTGCCGGCGGGGCGGGCGGAGGCCGTCGACGCCTGGGCGGTGGCGGCACAGTCCCTCGGCGTGCTGGCCGCGTACAAGTCGAGCCTTGCGAGCATCCTCGCGATGGGCAATGATGTCAATGCGCAGGTCGCCAGTGCCCGTCAGGACCGGCAGGAAAACGGCCTGGACGATAACGAGCACGATGTCAGGATCGTCAACAAGGTCATGCAGCAGCTCGTCACGCAGGGGCGCTATGTGCTCAAGGCCAATTCCCTGCCGTTTATCTGGGGCGTCAACAACAGCAATGAGTTCAATGCCTCTTGTTTCCCCACGGATTACATCAGCATCAACCGGGCGCTCGTGCGCGGGCTCGAGTGCGATGAAGATGAGCTCGCGGCCGTGCTCGGCCATGAGATGACGCATGGCATCGAGCAGCACAGCGCGCGGAATTACGCGAAGGCCGTTGCGCAGTATTACGGCATGAGCTTCCTCAACATGGACGCGGGGCTCATGGACTGGAACAAGCTCAATGCGCTGGCCAGTTATTCCATTGCGAAGAATGTGACGCTGCCCACGGAGTACGAGGCCGACGAAGGCGGCTTTTACATCATGACGAGTGCTGGCTTCAATCCCGGCGGGCCGGCTGCGGTCATGTACCGCATGGCGTACTATCTGACGTATGAGACGAAGAATGTCCTGGAGTATCAGGACCTCGATGAAAAGAACAAGAATCAGGAGAACTTTTCCGACCATCCGGAGACGGAACTGCGTGAGCAGCGGCTTGCGAAGATGATGACGGATTACGGCTGCGGCCACGTAACGGTCAGGGACAGGAAGAATGTGCTCATCGACGGGCAGGAGCTCCTGACGGCGGACTGGACCCGCGACGATTACGACAATACTGTCGAGAATGCCTATTATACGGCCGGCGGTCTTGCCAAGGCCTTCCACGATTACGATTCTCCGGACTCGTGGAATTTCCGCCCCGATGGTGAGGGAGGCGTGGATTTCCTCGATGACAGCCGCGTCTATGCGGTCCTGCGCGATGCAGTCAGGAGCCGTGGACTGGGCTCGAAGCTCGAGCAGATGGTCCGCGCGGCCTATGCGGGCGAAGCGCAGTCCGGTGCCCGTGCGGCCATGAGGCAGGAAGAGGCGCAGCGGGAGGCATCCTTCGCGGCCGTGCAGCAGGACGTGCAGGCGGCAGATGCCAAGGCCGTCAAGAAGATGCGGGAAAACGGCGATGCCTACAGCGACTATGGCATGGGCAGGCAGGCACTCTGGGAGTTTTCGCGCGTCTTTGCGTCAAAGAATATGGACGATGAAGCGGAAAGCTATGTCATGCGCGGCCGTGCCAAGGCCGTTGAAGGCGACTATGCGGGCGCGCTGGCCGATGCCAACAGGGGCGTGGCCCTCGACGGCAAGAATGCGTACAACTTCCTCAACCGTGCCGATATTTACCGCATGGCGGGCAACCGCGAGGCCGCACTTTCTGACTGCGCCAGTGCCAAGAAGGTAGACGCAGAGAATCCATTCAGTTATCTGATCAGCGCAGAGATTGAGGACGAACAGGGCAATAAGGATGCGGCACTCAAGGAATACCAGGCATTCTACAAGCTGCGCCCGGCGGCCTTCCGCCGGATCCCGCCGGAATACCTGCAGAAGATCTCGGCCAAGGATTACAAGACCTGGCAGAAGGAAAAGGCCGAGGCCAGAGACAAGGCCAGGAAAGCAAAAAAATGAAGCGTTGAGACAAAAGAAAATGGAGATGTCCGCAGAAAGCCATGAGGCTCTCTGCGGACATCTCCATTTTTCTTACGCTGTTTTCAGTTGAGCGGGAGGCTGTTACCAGCAGCCGCCATTGTAGCCGCAGCCGCCGCGGTACTGGCCGCGCTGGCTGTTCCCGCCGCAGTAAGCCTGTCTGTTGTAACAGGCCGAGCGGTCGCCCTGGCAGTATGCGCCGTTGTTGCAGGCGGCGTTGTTAGACCAGCAGGCTTCAACGGGGCAGTTGTTTGCGCTCTCATTGGAAGCCGCGAATACCGGCACGGCGATTGCCAGCAGCAGGCCGGCGATAAAAGCGATACTGATTTTTTTCACGACAAATCCCTCCTTGGCTCGAAGTGATAGAGCGATGTGTACTCCTGCCCTTATTATACCAGAAAGGGGGCAGGAGAGGGAGGGGCAGAAATGAAAATCAGAACCAGGTATGCACGATGGCAATGGCGAGGCTCATGATGACGATGGAGCAGAGGAAGGCGCCAATCATCGGGCGGAAACCCTTCTGCAATATGACGCTGAAATTGACGTTGAGTCCGAGGGCAGCCATAGCCATGCCGAGCAGCAGATAGGCGAGCTGCACGAAGGAGGGAACAAAGGCATCGATGGCCGGCACATAAGAACCGACGGCGCTGGCAAGGATGAAGCCGCCCATGAACCAGGGAACCGGCACGGACATCCTGCTGCCATTGTCCGCACCTTGCTTGCGGGTACGGCGCGCTTCGAAGATGCCGACGATGATGGCGACCGGTGCAAGCAGCAGGACGCGGGAAAGCTTGGCGATGATGGCGCTGTCGGTACCGGCCGGTCCTGCGGCGCCGCCGGCAGCTACGGCATGCGCAATCTCGTGGAGGCTCAGGCCGGCCATGACGCCGAACTGGGTGTCATTGAAGCCGAGGACGGGCTGCAGCGTGACTTCGATGAGCGTGAAGACGGTGCCGAGGATGGCGACGATGGCCACGGCCAGTACGGACTGGTCGGTCTTGGCCTTGACGGCGCCCGCGATGCCCATGACGGCCGCGGCGCCGCAGATGCTGCAGCCGCAGGCCGTGAGCAGGGCGAGCGTGTGCTCGACCTTGAAGAAACGGGCGACAAAATAGTTGAGCGGGATCATGACGGCGACGATGAAGATGGCGGCCTCGAGGCTCTTGAGGCCGGCGCTCATCAGGATGACGAGGTTGAGCTTGAAGCCCAGCAGGATAATGCCGGCACGCAGGAATTTGTTGGCGATGAACGGGGTGCTCTGCTGAGCGGAAAGCGCCACGGGGCGCAGGAGCTGCAGGCACATGCCGAGGATCAGGGCCAGCACGAGATGGCCGATGAGCGAGAGACCCGGCAGTTTCGCGAGGGCCTGACCGGCGAATGAACAGGCCAGCGTGACGAGGAAACCGATGCTCGCGCGCCGCCAGTAGAGATCATAATTGCGGATATTCATGTAAAAACTCCTATGTCGAGAAAAAATGCGAAAAGAATCAGCTGACGTCCCGATTATAGGCGGAATTAGCCAGTATGTAAAATTATGTATTATAATATATCGATTATAAAATCTTATTGATATTTCTGTTATAATGCTAAAGGAAACAGTATTTATCGTTTGGAGGTTTTTGTATGTTGGATTTCCGTGTGGCGACATTTCTCTGCGTCTGCCAGACCATGAACTTCACACAGGCAGCCAAGGCGTTGAATATCACGCAGCCAGCCGTGTCGCAGCACATCCGTTTCCTCGAAGAAGCCTATAAGGTGCGGCTCTTCCATTATGAGAACAAGAAACTATCGCTGACGCCGGCCGGCTGCATCCTCTACAAGCGGCTGACGGCGCTCAAGAACGATGAGCAGGCACTGCGGGCTGAGCTGCACAGCCGCGTGACGGAAATCGAGGAGATTGCACTGGGCGTGACGATGACCGTGGGCGAATACGCAATCATCGGGCCGCTCGCCGCCATGCTGCGCCGCCATCCCGAGCGCAATGTCAAGCTGCGCTTCGGCAATACGACGCAGCTCCTGCAGATGCTGGCGGAGGGCACCATCCAGATGGCCCTGGTCGAAGGCTATTATCCGAAGGATCAGTATGCGCACTATCGTTACAGTACCGAGGATTACATCGGCGTCTGTGCAGCTTCGCATGTCTTTGCCCATGGCGAGCCGCGCACCTTCAGCGATCTCCTCGGGGAGCGGCTGCTCGTGCGCGAGGAGGGTTCCGGGACGCGCAATATCCTCGAGCGCAATCTCGCCCTGCGCGGCATGAAGATCGAGCATTTCATCCACTTCACGGAAGTTGGCAACATGCACACGATCATTGGGCTCCTGTGCCGGGATTGCGGCATCTCGTTCCTCTACAAGACGGCCGTGGAGCATGAGCTGGCCAATCATATGCTGCGTGAAATTCAGCTACTCGATTTCTCGATGCAGCACGATTTCGATTTCATCTGGGAAAAGGGCAGCATCTACACGGAGCAGTACCAGGCCTTTGGCCGTGAGCTGGCTGCCTGCGCACGTGACGTTGCCAGGGGCGGGGACGTCCGTAACGAAATGGAAATTGTCCCGCTGCCAGAGCAGGTGTAAAATAAAGAAAACGGAGGTGGAGACTATGGTGAAAATTGCGTTGCTTGGTGCTGGAAAAATCGTGCAGGAGGCATTGACGGCCTTGCGGGAGGTGCCGCAGATGGAGGCTGTGGCCATCTTTACGCGGCCTCAGAGCAGGGCGAAGGCGGAGAAGCTGGCTGCGAAATGGCATATCCCCAGGATCTATACGGACTATGAAGCGATGCTCACGGCGGAGGATGCCGATTTCTTTTACGTCGGGCTCGCGAATCATGTCCATTATGCCTATGCCAGGCGGGCGCTGCAGCACGGCCGCCATGTCATCATGGAGAAGCCGTTTGCGCCGACGGCGACTGAGATTCGGGAACTCGCGGACCTGGCAAGGGAGAAGGGCCTCTGCCTCATCGAGGCTGTGACGCCGTTTTTCCTGCCGAATTATGAGGTCGTGCGGGAAGCTTTGCCCCATCTCGGCCGCATCCGTGCCGTACAGGCAAATTATTCGCAGTATTCGAGCCGCTACGACCGCTACCTGGCGGGCGAGGTCCTGCCGGTCTTTGATCCCGAAAAATGTGGCGGTGCTCTGTACGATATCAATATCTACAATCTCAATCTGCTCGCCGGTTTGTTTGGGCGGCCGCAGGCCATGCATTACATGGCGAATACGGGCTATAACGGCATCGATACATCGGGCGTGGCCGTGCTGCGCTACAAGGATTTCTTTGCCACGGCTGTCGGTGCGAAGGACAGCGCGAGCCCCGGTTTCTTCCTCGTACAGGGGGAAACGGGCTGGCTGCGTGTGGACGGCGCGCCCAATGAGATGCCGGCTGTGACGCTTTCGTATGGCGGCAGGACCTGGCAGGTACAGAAGAACCGCTATGCGCACCGCATGGTCCACGAATTCCAGCGCATGGCGGAAATCTACGAATCGCATGATTTGGCTGCTGTTCAGCGCGGCTTGTCGCGCTCCGTGCTCGTTGGTGAAATCGTCGACGGCCTGCGCCAGTCGGCGGCGATGAGCCAGCCATAAAAAACGGGATTTTTATGCCAGCCCCGAAGATTCGGACAGATGTCCACAGAGTCTTTATTTTTTCGGGCTGGCATATTTTTATTTTGTCAACATGTAACAGAAAATTTTGAAAATAACAACTACAGAAATGTCGGATTTTGTCGGATTACGTAGGATGTATTGCATGATGTGAACATAGACATGTTTTATCCATCGATGGGAGACAAAATGAAGCACTGGTAAAGGAGAGGATTTATTTGAAATCGAAACTTTCTATTGCAGCAGTTATGCTTTCGGCGATGATCCTGGGAACGCAATGTGGCTTTGCGGCTCCGGCCAATCAGAAACCCGGCGTGAAGATTCTGGCCACGGGCGGCACGATTGCCGGCAGCGCGGCTTCCAAGACGGCAACGTCCGGATACAAGGCCGGTTCGCTCGGCATTGACGTACTGATGGAGGCTGTGCCGGAAATCCAGGATTATGCCAAGGTTTCCGGTGAGCAGGTCTGCAATATTTCGAGCAATAATATGACGGATGAGCTGTGGCTCAAGCTTTCCAAGCGCATCAATGAGCTGGCAGCGCAGAAAGATGTCAACGGCATCGTCGTGACGCACGGCACGGATACGCTGGAGGAAACGGCGTATTTCCTCGACCTCACGGTCAAGAGCGACAAGCCTGTTATCCTCACGGGTGCCATGCGCCCGGCGACGGCCATCAGTGCTGACGGCCCGATGAATCTCCTGAATTCCGTGCGCCTCGCTGCGGACAAGAAAGCTGGGGGCAACGGCGTCATGGTGCTCCTGAACGATGAGATCGATAATGCGCGCGATGTCACGAAGTCGAACACGACCTCGGTCGATACCTTCAAGTCGCACAACGGCCCGCTGGGCTTCATGAACGACGGTGTGCCGGATTTCTACAACAAGCCGTTGCGCCTCCATACGACAAAGACCCCGTTTGACGTGCGCAATCTGACGTCGCTGCCGAAGGTCTATGTCATTTACGGTACGGCCGGTGCGGACGGCAGCCTCGTGGACGCTGCCATCAAGGCCGGTGCAAAAGGCATCGTCTATGCCGGCACGGGTAATGGCAGCATCCATCAGCAGGATAAAGAGGCGCTCATCCGGGCAGCCAAGGCCGGCGTTGTCGTCGTGCGCAGTTCGCGCACCGGCAGCGGCATGGTCGTGCCGGAGCCGGAGTACGCCAAGGAAGGCTTCCTGGACGGCGATTCCCTGAACCCGCAGAAGGCACGCATCCTTCTGCAGCTGGCTCTGACCAAGACGCATGATCTCGGCGAGATCCAGTCGATGTTCCACAAATATTGATCCTATCTTTCTCCCCCTGGCGGGACGGCGCAGGCCGTCCCGTTTTTCTTTGCGCATTTTTGTTTCCGGAAACAAGCAGGGAAATGTGAGGTCGAGCTAGAAAGATAAAATATGGAAAACGATAACACGTGACAGGATTGATCAGGGGAGGTCGTGCTATGATCGGGTTAGAGGATAAGAAGGAAATCTGGCTCGGCTTGCCGCAGGATACGCCGGAGCAGCAGGTATGGGCCGATAATTACTACGATGCCGAGCTGGTGCCCATGGCGCAGGAACGTTTTGTCGGGCATTATGCGACGGAGAAGAAAACATCGTATTACGGCATGTTCCTGCTGCTGGGGTCTTCGTGGGAGCAGGTAGCCTTCAATGTCAAGCTCCTGGAACCGCAGAATGTCCATGTGCTTTGCAGCCGGGACCACGACATCCAGCTCTCCCTGCTCTGCAGCAATCTGGGACTGGATGAAGGGAGCTTCTGCGTGACGACCATCCAGGAAGGCGATGCGGCGGCGCTTTACCGCGTAATCCGCAAGCAGCATGATATCTGGGATTCCATGGGCAGGAGTGCCATCGACATCACGGGCGGTTCGCCTCTGATGCGCACGGCAGCCGCGATGGCGGCTGCCTATCTCGATATCGATGTGTACCGCCTCGAAAGCCACTATATGCCGAAGTATCATCATTATGAGCCGGGTACGGAGCGCATGCAGAGACTCCCGTCGGTACAGTCCATCCTGCTTTGAGCCGGGATGGTAAGGCAAGACGCCACAGGAAAGGGATGGCAGCATGAAGCAGATGACGGAGCTGCAGCAGAAAATCGTCGATTTTTATCATCAGAATCCATTTGTTGAATACATTCACGCGCAGGTCGTGCCGACGCCGGACGGTCAGATCCGTCTGGAGCTCGATGTCGAGGAGGAGCATACGAATCTTTACGGCATCATCCACGGCGGCGTGCTCATGACGCTGGCCGATACGGCCATGGGCGCTGCGGCGCTCATGCACAACAAGCGCGTGGTCACGATTGAGCTCGGCATGGATTTCATGCATTCGGTGCCGTTGACGACGCATATTTACGCGCAGGGGCAGGTACTGCACGACGGCCAGCACAACATGACGCTCGAATGCACGATTACGGACCGTGACGGCAAGCTCTATGCCAAAGCGCATGGCACGTTCTATGTGCTCGGCCGTGTTGACGATTAAAATAAAATTAATTTTATACTGTTAACAAATAATAATTACAAATTATACTGGATATATCTGCGAAATGCTGATATAATAAAGTCATCAAGAGATGTTACTACGTATTATCTTTTAGGAGGAAATGAAATGGCTGAAGAAAAGAAAACTCAGTATGCAGGAACTCAGACGGAAAAGAATTTGTGGGCTGCTTTTGCCGGTGAAAGTCAGGCAACGAATAAGTATACGTATTTTGCATCACGTGCAAAGAAGGACGGCTATGAGCAGATGGCTGCACTGTTCCTGAAGACGGCAAACAATGAACGTGAGCATGCCAAGATCTGGTTCAAGGAACTTGCTGGTATCAGTGATACGCCGGCCAATCTGGAAGATGCTGCCGCAGGCGAGAACTACGAGTGGACGGACATGTACGAGGGCTTTGCCAAGACGGCAGAGGAAGAGGGCTTCAAGGTTCTGGCACAGAAATTCCGCATGGTTGCTGCCATCGAGAAGCATCATGAGGAGCGTTATCGTGCACTGCTCAAGAACATCGAGACGTCGCAGGTCTTCGAGAAGAGCGAGGTCAAGATCTGGGAGTGCCGCAACTGCGGTCATATCGTCATTGGCACGAAGGCCCCGGGTGTATGCCCGGTCTGCGCACATCCGCAGAGCTTCTTCGAGGTCAACGCCGAGAATTACTGATTTGCCTGCATAATCATCCATCACAGCAAACAAAAAGGAGGACGTTCGTCCTCCTTTTTTAGTCTCCTGGTCAAGCCAGCGGGGCTTTTTTATTTTGCCTGATATGCTGCAACAATGCTCGGCATCCCTTGAGCACATCGTCATACGTTGCGGAAAAATTATCGGTGTACCAGGGATCGGTGACTTCGCGATGCTCGCCGGCACAGTCGAGCAACAGACAGGTCTTGCGGTCGGGATCGCCTTTTGTCAGGCGCCTGAGATCGCGCATGTTTTCGTTGTCCATGCCGATGATGAGGTCATACGTCTCGTAATCCTGCGGTGTAATCAGGCGGGCGCGGCGCGGTGTAAACGGGATGCCCTTTTTCCGCAGCTGCGCTTTGGTGCCGGGATGCGTGTCAGAGCCGAGTTCATCGCGATGGCAGGCCGCTGAGGCCACCATAATCTGGTCCTGCAGTCCGGCCCGGCGCACGAGCTCCTTCATGACGAACTCCGCCATCGTGGAACGGCAGATGTTGCCATGGCAAATAAAAAGTACTTTCACCAAAGATACGAACTCCTCTCTATGCCAAACTATGCCAAATTAGGCCGAATTAATGCCGGTTCCCGGATTTTGCCAGTCCATGCAAGAAAGACAATAAATGGCATAACTGGGCACAACTCTTCCCCACTAAGTAGTAAAAGTAGTAGTAATTGGGGCGATTCCTACTACTAAGCGGTTTCTGGGATCGATTATAGCAGAAAAGGGAGTGCTGCACAAAATTTGCAGTACTCCCCTTTTTGGGGGTCAATGGACCAGGCTATCTGTGAGATTTTGGATACGTGGAGAGAGTGCCAGAAGGCATGTAAGAAGGAATATGGTCCATTCTATAAGAAATCTAGCTATGTCTACACACATTTAGATGGTACAAAGACTACCTCTAACAATTTACGCTATTTCAACATCTGGTGTGGTGAAAACCATCTTCCTGGCACATTCCATAGTTTGCGCCATACACATGCGACACAATTACTGGATGCAGGTATGGACCTAGACTACGTCTCGAAGCGACTAGGCCATTCAAGTGTCCTATTGACTTCCAAAACTTATATCCATGTCTCGACCAATCGACGCAGGAAAAGCATATCCATCATGGATAAGGAACTGGTCGAGACTCAAGACCAGCCTCACTCCCCTTCCGCAAAATCAAAAAAATTGCGGAAGAAATGAGGAAAGAGCCGCAGAACCCTTGATATATAAGGATTCTACGACTCTGTATGCTTATCGGAAGTAATGTATGCCTGGAATCAGAAATGATACCCAATGTACACATTTCCACCCAATCCCCTGTGCTCTCCCGCAAACCCTCTCATGGTCAGTCTCAGATCCCAAGGGCTTTCTTTGGTGGCTTCCTGCTTCCAGCCCAGTTCCAGCATGGCACTGCTGCCGCCTGCATCGGCCCTGCGGATGGGGGCGGAAAGACCTGCTGCAGAAACGGTGCCTTTGCTTTCGCCGTCAAATTCATAATCCCAGGCCAGGCCGTAGAAGAAGTTGTTCCGTCCGCTGCGGTTGTTCACTCTCACGCCAATGCGCAGCAGGTCGCTGTCCACGCTGTCGAGGTCGTATTTCACTTCATTCGCCATAAAGGAATCACTGCCCATGTGGGTGTGGAAGTACTTGCCGTATACGTCAAGATCCCGGGCAGCCCGTTGGGTGCCGCCGCGGCTCTGGCTTTCGGTTTCGTCCGTCAGATCGAAGATGTGTCCAAAGCCCAGATGGCCGCCCCAGTAATTGGCCCGGGTCTCATAACTGCAGGCGCGTCCGACTGCATCGTGAAGCACGTCGCTGGCACTATTCTTGATCCTTCCGGCCCGTACGGAGGCTTCGTAGTAATTCTTATTCCTGGCGGTAAACTTTACCATGGCTCCGCCGCCGTTATAATGGACGTCGCCATTTCCGTTAAAACCGCTGCCATCCGTATCATAATGACTCTTGCCGTATTCGTAGAACACACTGTAGGCCAGGTCGCCGCTGGTAAGGTCTGCATCATTACCTACGCCTACCATACCGTTCCAGTTATAGTTCTTGACCTGACTGCCTGTATCGTATACATCCCGGCTGCCGCCAATGCTGGCAAAGGTGAATACACCCGGCTCATTCTGATCCAGTCCATTCAGCACGCCCTCCATCCGGTCCCTGCCAGAAGCCAGGGCGCTCATCGCCGCTTCATTGGCAATCAGCGCGTTATGGGTTTCTTCCGTAGCCTCAACGATTGGCTTACCCGTTTTTTCTGTTACATCCATTTTGTAGATGACATTTCCGTTTGCCAGGAGTGAGGCTTCGCCTGTGCCGGTCAGGCCATTGCCTACATTCCAGATGCCTTTTCGGGTCGTCAGATTTTCTTCCTTAAGTGTCGTGTTTCCATTCGTATCAAGAAGCGTCATGGAATAGTCCCCGGTTGACACGATTTGTGCCAGGGAATTCACTGTGAAACCGATATCCCTGGTATCAACTTTTGTATTCGCCAAACTGAACGTCCCGGGTGCCTTGAGCGACAGGACGGTTCCATTCGTATTCCAGTCAATGGTTTTGTACGTAATGGTATCAATGTTTTCGAGACCATAAGAAAGAATATGATTGCCTGACAATTTGAGTCCCAGGGTACCGTCAACTGTTACACCACCATTTTCAAAACTCCATTGTTTGCTACCCTGAATTCGGTTTTTACTATTGTTATAAAGATCGTCCAGACCGCTGACTTCTGATGCCTTCGATGCATCAATCAGATATACAGGTTTCTTAAGGACAGTGCCATTGATGGTGACAGCGTCATCGCCTTCCTCCATTCCTGTATCGCCATTCATTTTTCCCCTGGCTGTATTGGAAACTTCCAGCTCTGCGTTCTCAGGGAGACTGACTATACCTGTACCTGTAACCGTAAGTCCGGTGTTTTCCGGGTTCAGGTCATGGAAATAAATCGTATCGAAATTGTACAGGCCATGGATGGTAGTGCCATTCCAGCCGGTTTCAGAACCGGTAATGGTCCTGGTTCCCGATGTATCTGTCATGGTGGCGATATATCCCAGATTCAAGGTATTACCGGAATGCAGGGGATTTCCATTTACGTCTTTTCCGGTGTAGTCATCATCATCAGATTTCCACCCGTACAGATCCGCCTTCGTAAGATCCGGAGTGCCGCTGAGATTTACCTCATTTTCTTTGATCTCTCCAACACCTTTAAGGTCGAAGAATCCGGCTCCTGCAATCACAACATTATTGTCCAGAGAATAAGGTGTTATGGTTCCTCCTGCGATATTGACCACATTCCCGGTTACGAAATCCTGAACAGCACTTTCCGCATTCGTATTACCATCACCGCCAACAATATTATCCGCAGAAATCCTTCCACCTGATATATTGACAAGATTTTTCTGTGCCTTGCCGTTATTTGCATATCCGCCGTTAACAGACCATGCAGAAATATTGGATTGTTTACCGCTTATGGATACTACATTGCCGATGACATCACCACCACCATCATTAGCGCGGCCGCTGATAATACTGCTATTTTTCACAGTGACGTTCCCATTTGTAATAGAGATGGTATTATTATTGGCACTGCCATTATCGGTATACCCACCATACATATCATTAGCTGAGTTCACAGTGCTGTCGGTAATATTTATCTCGTTTTCATTGGTGTTTCCCGAACCATTTTCCACCTTACCGCCGATTACGGTTTCCGCAGAAGCCCCATTTTGGAGCGTCACCGTGTTGCCGTTGGCTTCATTGCCGGTGTTGTCGTTTCCCTGCACATAGCCGCCCATGACTCTTTCCGCCGTGCTGTGGTTCATGGTTACCGTATTGCCGCTGGCTTTTCCCACCGGGTTTTGGACTCCGGAAGTGTCATCCAGCTGTACAAGACCGCCATCGATTTCAGTGGCCGTGACGTCCGTGGCATCTACCGTATTTTTAGAAGCGGAACCCGATGCACCGGTAAAATCTCCGCCGGCCACGGTAAGACCGTTGTCTTCAGACAGGGGAGAGGCATTATTCAAGACAACGTGGTTTTCATCCACGGATGCCTTCAGGGTATTGACACCTTCTGCATGTCCCACATAGGCTCCTGCCACCAAATCTGCCTTTATCCTGGTTCCTTCGACTGCGTTTCCTGTTACGGTCATACTGGTATTCCCGGCAGAACTGAGAACGGCATAAGCCCCGTTGATGATGGGGACATCCGTGTCCGTTACCTTGGCTGTGTTCGTTACCTTGGCTGTGTTTCCTGTTATCTTCAAACTGGCATCTGCTTTGCTTCCGTCAACAATGGCTCTAGCCCCTGCAATCATTCCGGTAATTGTAGCCTTCGCGCTGTTCACGGTAATCGTATTATTCGACACTGTGCCTTCTGTACCACTAAAGAAACCGGCTGCCATGCTGCCATGCAGCGTATTTTCTCCTTTCCGGCTTTCCGGTACCGTAAAGGCACTGTTGTCAAAGGTGAGATTATTTCCGGAAACCGTGACATGCTGGACTCCTGAATTCTTATAGCGTCTCACGTACCCACCATAAACTCCGTTGCCATCACTGAAAACGCTGTTTTTAATGATGACCGTATTATTGGATGCACTTATATCCGCTTTATTTCCCGAACTGCTGATAGAAGGGTAAATCGCCCCACCCAAAATAAGACTACGGATGGCTACGCCTTCGGCTTCTACGATGTTGGAATCCGCAGACGCGGTATAACTGTCATCTGTATCAACGTCTACCTTTCCCCATACAGGTTAGTGTGGTTATCCATGAGAGAAGCGGAGTTGACGCGAACCGTTACTGTATTGTTGGAAGCCTCACCGGCAGCTTTTCCGTCTGCTGCTTTATTGAGTTTCGCATACCCGCCAATCACCTCTTCCGTACTGATTCTTTCATTTGAGGATGTAATCGTGATGGCATTCTGGCTGGCCTTGACTTCGCCATTCCCTTCGGCCATTCCGCCATAGAGATCATTTCTGTCGAGCAGGACATTTTGATTTACCGTAACCGAGCTTTCCGTCACATCACCCGTGCCGCTGTACCCGCCTATCACATCCACAGCTCCTGAATCTCCTGAAACTTTCATGGCTGTTGTGCCATCTCCCAGGACAATTTTATCCCCGGGTTCTCCGCTGATGTCGGAGGTAACATCATTCGTATAAATATAAGACCCGTCCGTTCCTTTCGTATATCCTCCCGGGAGGGCAGCCAAGGCCGTACTGCCGGAAAAAGACGCAAAAATAAGGCTCGTAAGAATACGTGCTGTCAGTTCGTTCCATTTTTTCGTTTTCATTCTATTTCCCCCTCTGAAATTCCCCAATCTTTTCACGGCTGATATGAAGAAAAGAAAATAACAAATACAGAAAGATTCCCTGGAAAGCCCCCTTCAATTTCCTCCTGATTCGCTTGGCTGAATATTGTTTGAAACGGCCTATCAACCGTAGAAAGCCGACGTATCCTGCACTTATTATTTTGCAGTATTATACGTTTTTTTATAAAAATGCGACAATTTTCGCAAGCAAATCTTTTTAGTTGTTCGTTTATGTTTTTAATGCAAACATAATTATTGTAATGTAATTTTAATTATATTATACATCAACAAGAATTTAAATGGAAAGGATTTTGAAAAAACCGGGAGTGTAAAATAGTTTGTGTAAATCGGTATTGCATGAATCTACTTTATGCCCCATACTGGGGTAAACAAAGATAAGGATGGTAACAGAATGGCAAAGCGTAAAACTCCACTAACTACCCCAGGCGAACAGATTGCTCAGCAGATTCTCGACAACTACGACATCAAGAGCGCGGAAGACGTCCAGGACGTCCTGAAGCAGATCTTTGCCCCAATCTTTGAGTCCATGCTCAAAGGTGAGATGGAAAATCATCTCGGCCATAAGAATCATGAGCGGTCCGAAGATGGCGGCAATGTACGGAATGGCTACTCATCCAAGAGGCTCAAGACATCTCTGGGTGAAGTCCCTATCCGTGTCCCCAGAGACCGCCAGAGCACGTTTGAGCCGCAGATCATCAAGAAGCACCAACGCGATGTCTCGTCCATCGAGGGCAAGGTGCTGGCGATGTATGCCCGTGGCATGAGCCAGCGTGACATTGCAGCGACCATCGAAGATATCTACGGTTTCCAGATGTCGCATGAGCAGATCTCTACCATCACGGACTGCGTCACAGAAGAGGTCGAAGCGTGGCGGAACCGGCCGCTCCAGCGCTGCATCGTACACCTCATCCGCAATTCCATCCGCTACATCCCACGCAAGCAGTGGAGCGCCTTCACGAAGCAGCTGAAGCTCATCTACGGCGCAATCAATGTCAAGCAGGCCCGTCAGGAGTTCGAGAAATTCAAGACTGACTGGCAGGCTTATCCAGGCACAGTCAGCGTATGGGAGAACAATTTCTCACACGTCGAGCAGCTCTACAACTACGGCAGTGCCGTACGCAAGATCATGTACACGAACAATGCCATTGAGAGCGTCAACTCGAGCTTCCGTAAGGTGACGAAGAAAGGTGCATTCCCCAATGAGGATGCCGTCTTCAAGATTTTCTACCTGCGCATCCTGGAACTCTATAAAAAATGGGAGGGGCGTCACGTTGCGAACTGGGCGATGGTCCGGAACCAGTTGCTCATGGATGATAGGATGTCACAGCTCATGCAACAATATGATGTTGCTTATTAAATCGATTTACACAAAACTCTTGACACACCCAAATATTCCAGTACTATTTTTTTCTTAAATTCATAGCTGTGTTTTGCCATAAAAAACTGACCCCCAATTGTTAGACCAAAAATCTAACAATTGGGGGTCAGCTCAGAGAAGGACCTTTTTTATTTTACTCGGAGCAACTACCGCTTCCTTTGGGCAATAGCGGAAGTTTTGAGTTGGATCACGAAGGCCGCCCCTTAACTGCTTTCCTTCGGAGTTTCTAAGAGGTCCGATGGCAAGGCACCAAACCTGCTTCCTATCGGTCGTGGGTGCTTAATACCTTATCCTGGATGATAATCGGCACTATCCAAGACTAGTACCGTTTCAAGTGCCTCATAACAAAAAGCACAATGAAAAGAATTTAATAATATGCACAATATGTAGTAACTTGTTTTTACAAAACACAATATCTTGTAGTTGGTAGTAATACAGTAGTTTTTTCACGTACATTTGTCCGCAAAGCCCCAATCCATGCGGTTCTTCAGCCCCATCCCAAGGTAGTGCCATGGCAGATGAAAAGTATCCTGATCAAGATCATTTAACTCCTCTCAAAGCCGTAAAAGGCTATGATTCCTACACCGTAATTTTTGTAGGTGAAATTTCCCCTATAATTATAACAGAAAAGGGAGATTATGATTATGTGAAGCTTATAGGGTTGATAGCCGGGATTTACCGGATGGTCTCGATGATTTCTCCGATATACATCGTGTGCGGCACACGACCTTTGGTATAGAATCCCTCGATGACATCCGCTGGCATTTGCCCCAGCTGAAGCTCATGGCGGTAGATTTTCCGGACGACAAAAGTAATCTCTGCTTCTTCGTAGGTCACGCCATGCTCCAGATATTTTGGGGTAAGACCGCTGGCCTTTGCTTTATCCATATCCCGGCCGGATTTGCTTCCCATGATACCGAGAGCTTTCTGATACTTCTTGTTGTCAAAGAACGAGACAGTGTAGTAGTCGCTCTTTTCCATGAAACCATACGTATAACGCGCCGGATTGACAAATACTGCGCAGACATTCTTCCCCTTGTGAGGCATACACCAGAGTGTTCCCAGCATCCCCCAGCTAATCGTCATCGAATTGAAGGCGTCTTTATCGCCGGCGGTCAGGATGCCCCACTGGTCATCAAAGAGTTTGAAAATCTCTGGCTGAAAATCTTTCGTATTCATAAAAGTTTATCCTTTTACAACAAAACAGTTACTGTTGGCTGGCCAGTCTCTTTCCAAGATCAAAGGCCGCCTGCAGGTCTTTCGGGAATTGCTCGGCGTGATGCGCTTTCTTTTTCGTTTCATCCCACGATGCCATACGGTATCGGCTGTAATCCGGTACCTGAAGCGTATCGCAGGAAGCCAGTATTTCCGTTTTCCCGTTCAGGAAATGGAACGGCCAGAAGTATTCTTCCATGCGCGGTTTGTAGTGTTCATCGTAGTAGTCCTGGTCTGCATTCATCGTAAGAATAATACCGACATCGATCTTTCCCGTAAACGTGCTCTCATAATCATCATAGGATAGTGCCGGAAAAGTCGAGCGTACCATAAAGGAACGGACCTCGCCTGTTGGTTCCCCGAAGTAAATTGGCGAGCCGATGATAATTGCATCTGCCTCATAGACTTTCTCCAGCGTTTCCGTCAAGCCGTCCTTCCAATAGCATTTCCAAGGCACGGCAATCTTTTTATTCTTACATGCCAGGCAGCTGCGACAGTCGGTAAAGTTCAGATTATATAAGTCAATAGTCTCGACGCTGGCTCCGGCAGAAACAGCACCTTCCCTGGCAGATGCCAGGAGTTTTGCAGTGTTGTTGTTCTTCCGGGGGCCACCATTCAGTATCAGTATCTTTTTCATAGGAATCTCTTCTCCTCTATGATTTTTTGTTGATATCGCCAATGTACTCATAACCGCAGGCCGCGCAAAAATAGATTATGCTTCGCCGTCACACGGATCGTCGACGTAATCGACTTCCGCATAGCCAGCGCAAAGTGTGATTTGATGTTTCTTATTGCCTGGGATGACGTATGTATCGCCCTGCTGATACGTCCTGGTTGCGCCATCCATTGTCAACAGGCATTTACCGCTGACAACAATTGTCCACTGTTCCGCATGGGCATGCTCTGGGAAATGGACTTCTTTTTCCGCACTGACGAAGTAGACCGTGCCTGTAGACGTATGGTCCACGCGAACCGTCAGCCCTTCTATACCATAGTCACGTTGTGGAACATGGCGGATGATTTCTGGAAAAACAGACATATGGATAATCCTCCTGAGTAGGTTTCTTGTTTTTTCAACTGAATTATTATAGCACGGGAGGAAGGCAGAATCTCGTTAGAAAATCGTGTGTTTCTAAACGAACTTGTCGTTTTGTGCAGAATGCCAACCTGCCATTAAAGCAGACGCTTCTTTAATGGTTCTGGCATGGCGAGGACAAGTAGTTCGATAAAATTATCGAGAGGAATTTTTTGCCCACCAATAAACCAGTCCTGAATCATCTCAGAGATAGAACGCATATAGTACTTAGCCAAAAAATCGATTTCTATAGGAAGTGCATCTTCTTTACCTAAAATACGCAGGCGTTCACGCAGTAAATCGATGGCGTAGTCATTAGTCGCATAGCGGAAGGAGGTCTGCCCTGATGTGTTTTTCAACGCATTTAGAAAAAATGACTGTTTATCCGAAAGGGTAGTGCAGAATATGCGCAACGCATCACGCCAGATGATTTTGCTGCCGAGTTGGCTGAAAGCCGGCTCAATTTCTTTGTTATAAATAGAAGCCAGTAGTACATATTTATCCGCAAAATGATTATAAAAGGTTGTCGTTGTCATGCCGCAGTTGGTGACAATTTCTTTGACCGAAATCTTGTCAACGGATTTTTTCCCAGCAAGTTCAATGAGGGAAGCAGCCAATAACTGCTTCGTGGTAGGCCGTTCAATCATAAAAGTCTCCCCTACATTTATTTCTCTTTTCCCCAATTCATACGGTCCTCCAAGGCAGCTTTCCCAGTAGTCGCATGGCAAACAAAAATTATTTTTAAAATGATAGTAAAACGGGTTCTTCCTACTACCAAACTTTTTGTGGGGTGAAACTTTCCCTATAGCTTATAATTATAGCAGAATCACCGTTCGTGGCCTGTCGACAAATCACGTTGTTCCCCAACAGTCCGATTCTGACGTGGTAGGGGCGAGCCGCAGGCCCGCCCTTTCCGGCCTCTCGTGAAGGTTCCGTCCGGGAAAATTTCTCAGGATTTTTATCCTCGTTTTTTTGTCCTTTTATCTTCTCATTTGTTTCTACAAAAAGCCACCCATCTCGTTTTCTTTTTTTTGAAGCCGGTATATTTAATTATATTTATATAGATTTATCCGTTCGCAGTATGAGAGGGACATTGGAATTGAAACCATTTAACACGATTCCTCATTCGTTCCCAGCGTGAAGGATATTCTATCGATAAATTTATCAAGATATTTATTGATTTATATAAATATTTGGTAACAGTTTAATTTCCCATCTGAATCCTTGTGCCGAAACATGTCATTGCTGCCATGGCAGACGAATAAGATACGTTTCATTGCGAATTCCTTTCTGCAAAGAGATACGTTTATTATAGCATGTATACCGATTTTATCCTATTAGCAGATTTTTGCATATAGTAATCGTTTTCAGATACATTGTTACAAGTTTACCTCCGTGCGTGTATCCTGTGCACATACAATAAAATTATCAAAACCTATTGAAAGATAAATGAAATCTATATACAATAATAGCAGGGGGAATCAACAGAAAAATCATAAAATACGAATGGAGGTTTTTATCATGTTGATTGTTGGAGGACTTATTGTCATCCTTACCTTCGTACTGATCGTCAAAAAGTACGAAGCGCGTCTGGTATTATTTTTAGCAGGTCTTTTGATGTGCCTGATCGGTGGCCTGCCGGGGGATGTCATGAAGGCATTCACGAAAGCGATGGTCAACAACTCGCTGGTGCCGACAATCTGTACGGTCATGGGTTTTTCTTACGTCATGCGCCTTACGGAATGTGACCAGCATCTCGTCCAGTCCATCTCGGGGCTGCTCAAGAAGGGCCGCGCCGTACTCGTGCCGCTCTCGTTCCTGCTGACCTGGTGGATCAGCCTGGCCATTCCTTCGGCTTCTGGCTGCTCGGCTGCTGTCGGCAGTATCCTCATTCCGACGCTCATCGCCGCAGGCGTTCATCCGGCTATGGCCGCCGCTACGGTTCTTGCCGGTACCTGGGGCAGTGCCATCAGCCCGGGCAACGCGCATAACCCGTTCGTTGCCGATCTCGCCGGTACGGATATGATGACGGTCATCATCAACGAGACGCCGGCAGCCATCATCGCCTCGATTGCCTGCGTGGCTGTCATGACGGCTTATGCAGTCGTGCGCCGCGAGGGTGCCACGGAAGAACGCCGCCAGGCGTACCTTGCTTCTCTTGGTGAAGATGCCAAGGAACTCGAAGCATTCCACGTCAATCCGCTGCGCGCCATCGTGCCGCTCGTGCCGCTGATCCTCCTGATCATCAGCTCGAAGCAGGTCGGCCTCATCCCGGAAGTCAGCGTACCGCTCTCGATGCTCGTTGGTGTGGCGCTCGGTTTCCTCGTAACGCTCACGGATCTCCAGGAAGTCTGCCGCAAGTTCTTCCAGGGCATGGGCAATGCCTATGCGGATGTCATCGGTCTGATCGTCTGCGCCAGCGTCTTCACGGCTGGCATGACGGCTATCGGCCTCACGGGCGCACTGACGGACCTCATGAAGGGCTCGCAGTCCGCAGCAGCTGCTGCCGGCACGTTCGGCCCGTTCCTCATCGCCGTCATCTCGGGTTCCGGTGATGCCGCTGCCTTTGCCTTCAATGGTGCGGTTACGCCGTTTGCTGAGCAGTTCGGCATGAGCATCATGGATCTCGGCTCTCTCGCTCAGATCGCCGGTGCCATGGGCCGTTCCATCTCGCCGGTCGCCGGTGCAGCCATCATCTGCGCAGGCCTCGCCAAGGTCAATCCGATTGAAGTCTCGAAGCGCAATGCGCTGCCGTGCTTTGTTGCAGCGCTGGTCCTCATGTTCATGCTTTGAGATGGATATATGATAAGTCAAGCTGCCATTATGGTATAATGATGGTGAGCGCATAGAAAGGAAGTCTTTATGATGATTAATCGCGAGCGTGTTTTGCAGGAATTTCTCGAATTAGTGCAGATCCGCTGCTCCACGCGTCAGGAGCGTGAGGTCGGCGATCTTCTGATGAAGCGCCTGGAGGAACTCGGTGGTACGGTTCATGAAGATCAGGCCGGCGTCAAGCTCGGCGGCAATTGCGGCAATCTCGTGGCGGATTTCCCGGGTACGATTGATGCGCCGACGGTCATGCTGACGGCGCATATGGACTGCGTGGAACCCTGCGGCGACATCCATCCGCAGATCGAGAACGGCATTATCCGCTCCGATGGCACGACGGTGCTGGGCTCCGACGATAAAGCCGGCGTCACGGCCATCCTCGAGACGCTGCGTCAGCTCAAGGAACAGGATATCCCGCACGGCCCGCTGCAGGTCGTATTCACGATTGCCGAGGAGAACGGCGTGCATGGCTCGCAGAATCTCGACAGCAGCCTGCTGCATGCAGATTTCGGCTTTACGCTCGATACGCACGGCCATCCAGGCGTCATGAGTTACAAGGCTCCGGGCAAGAACCAGATCCACATTGCTATCAAGGGCAAGGCTGCACATGCCGGTGTGGAGCCGGAGAAGGGCATCAATGCCATCCAGGCAGCCGGTATTCTGCTCTCTGATGCACCGCAGGGCCGCATCGATGAGGAGACGACCTGCAACGTCGGACGCATCCAGGGCGGCAGTGCGACGAATGTCGTGGCCGATACCTGCGATGTCTTCTATGAGTCGCGCAGCCGTGACAAGGCGAAGCTCGATGCCATCACGCAGCGCATTGTCGATCATTTTGAGCAGGGCGCTGAGAAAACCGGCTGCCAGATCCATGCGGAGGTCAGCCCTGACTACGGTCCTTATGAGATTCCGCAGGACAGTCCAGCCATTGAAGTGGCAAAATGTGCAGCGGAGAAGCTGGGCTTCCCGGTTGAGCTCGAGGAGTCGGGCGGTGGCTCGGATGCCAACCACTTCAACACTTATGGCGTACCGACCGTTGTGCTGGCTGTTGGCATGACAAACTGCCATACAAAAGAAGAATATATTGAAGAAAAAGATCTTTACAATGCAGCAGAATGGGCGCTTGAGATTGTCAAGCAGGCCGCAGACTGCAAGCGCGGATAACAAACACAAACAGTTGGGAGAGAGAATGTGACCTGGATCTTATTTGACTGGGCGGGAACCATCGCTTTTGCGGTTTCAGGCGCCATGGTGGGCCTGTCGCGCCGCATGGATATCTTTGGCGTCATCGTGCTGGCTCTGCTGACGGCTGTCGGCGGCGGCATGGTGCGCGACGTGCTCGCGGGCATCACGCCGCCGGGGGCCATGACGAAGCCGACGGATCTCTTGATGTCCATCGTCACGGCAATACTGGTATCCTTTGCGTATTCGGCCATGCATTTTGACAGCCGGCGCAGGAAGAACATGACCTTCCTTTATAATCTGTCGGATACCATCGGCCTGGCATCGTTTACCGTGACGGGCGCATCGACAGGCCTTATGCAGGGGACGGGGGATCCGTATGTATTCCCCGTCACGCTGGGCGTCATCACGGCCGTGGGTGGCGGCATGCTGCGCGATCTCATGGCACAGCGTGTGCCGGTTGTCCTGCGCATGGATGTTTATGCCGTGGCCTCGCTGGCCGGAGGTATCGTCATGTGCTGGAGCTGGCCCATCTGGGGGACAGAGATCTCTTCCTGGATTTGTTTTCTGGTGGTACTGCTGCTGCGCGGCTGCGCACTGCATTTTGGCTGGCAGCTCTATCATCCGCATCCTGGCGGGCGGATGTTTCATCGCCGCGCCAAACATCAGAATAAAGATCTTTAACTAGCATGACAGGGCGGGAACAGGCTTCCCGCCCTGTTTTCTATCTGTTTTTGATTTTTTGGCAGAAAAAATGAAAAAACCTGTTGACAAAAGCTCTGAAAATGAGTAAAATAGTTTTTGTCAGTCAGCGAGAGACACAGAAAAGCTCGCAGGAGATTGACGGCAGATGCGGAAATAGCTCAGTGGTAGAGCACCACCTTGCCAAGGTGGGGGTCGCGAGTTCGAGCCTCGTTTTCCGCTCCATTTGCCTGATTCCGCTTTGCGGATCACATATATCAATGGGCCTATAGCTCAGTTGGTTAGAGCAACCGGCTCATAACCGGTCGGTCCTTGGTTCGAGTCCAAGTGGGCCCACCAAAACAATTTCATAGCCAACACAACATGACTCAGTAGCTCAGCTGGATTAGAGTATTTGACTACGAATCAAAGGGTCGGGGGTTCGAGTCCCTCCTGGGTCACCATTGTGGGTAGGTGCCCGAGTGGTTAAAGGGAACAGACTGTAAATCTGTCATCTTCGGATTACGATGGTTCGAATCCATCCCTGCCCACCACTATGAACGATGAGACGTCGCGCAAGCGGCGTCTTTTTTGTTGTCTGGAACTTACACGCGGAAGCCTTTGTGTCCTCCATGAAAAAATCCCGACGTACGAGCAATGCATCGGGATTTTCCTGTATATCGTGTGTGGTTAGAACAGTGAGGTTTGTTCTGCCATTTCCGCGGGAGCGGGGCGGCGGCTGACGAGCGGCTGTTCCACTTTGCGGAAACCGGTCTTCTGCATCTCGGCGAGGAAATCGGCAAGCACGTCGTGGCTCTGCCCGCCGGCTGTGACGCTGAGGACACAGCTGCCGGATGGCTGCAGGACGCGCGTGATCGTCACTTCGTCAGCCGGCAGGCTTTCATTCTGGTCGTTGACGTAGATGATGTCTTTCTGGAGCGGCAGCTTCAGGAGTTTCTTTAGCTCGCGCAGTTCGTCAGCGGCGATGCGGCTGAAGGGGAGCCCCAGGTAGCCGGCGAAGGGATTGCTGGCCGGGCCGCCGATGATCTTGGCGAGCTTCTTGTAGCAGTGAAGCGTGGCCAGGGAATCGGCAAGTGCGCCATGTGCCTTCGTATCCTGCCAGTCGTACTGGAAGTAGGCAGCGCATTCAATGAGCTTGAATTTTCGCCATTTGCCGCGCTGCGTGCCGGGGACCTTGCGGTATTCAGCGAAGGCATCCATGACATCGTAGGTACGGTGCGGGTGGATGGTGAGACCGCTCTGACGCAGCAGGCGGAGGTCAAAGCCGAGATTGTAGCCGACGAGCATCGTGTCCTCATCGTTGAGCAGGGCTTCAATCTCCTGTTTGTCGCTGAGAATCGTGGGCCTGCCGATGAGGTCCTGCGGGCTGATGTGATGGACTTGCTGGGCCTGCGGCCATTCCTTGTGCGACTGCGGAGCGTAGAGCCTGTCGAGGAGGACGCTGCCTTCGCCGTCAACCATGGCCAGGGAAAGCACTTCATCTGTTACGCGCACGCCGGTGGTTTCGGTATCGAAAACGATGATTTTCATCATATCATCCTTTCTTTTCTTTGGGGATCACTTCTGCTCGATGGGGCAGGAGTGGACGGCACCGCCGCGCTCGGCCGTGTGCTTGCCCTCAAAGAGTGCCTGGCTCACGCGCCGCATGAGCTCTTCTTCCTCGGCCTGGGCGCTGAAGACGACGCGCTTGTCCTCTGGCAGCACGTTGCCGTCGAGTTCCGTGATGGCCAGCTGCAGGCGGTGATCCTTGTCCTTGCGGAAGGAGTACGCGCGGCGCGTGGCCAGCCATTCCGTAATCATCTCGATGTTCTGGAATGATGCATTCTTGTTGTAGTCCTTGTAGACTTCGGCGGCGATGCCGGCGGCTTTCTGCTTGTCTTCCGTGGCACCGATGATGGAGAAGGTCTTGGCCTGTCCCTCGGTGAGCAGCTCGGTGACGATATAGAGCATGATGATCCCTTCCTTTACTTTGTATACGAGTGATTTTGACAGATACGAAAAAAGCACCAGCCGCAGCTGATGCCTTACTTTCATATGGTGACCCAGGAGGGACTCGAACCCCCGACCCTTTGATTCGTAGTCAAATACTCTAATCCAGCTGAGCTACTGAGTCATGTTCGTCTTTTGCTCTCGCAATCAACGTATATTATAATAGCATGACCCTGGCGGTCTGTCAACACTTTCCTTTGAAAAATAAAAATTTTTTCGTAGAGTACGGGCTGTGCGTGATGATAAAAAGTGAATTCTATTCATTTTTCTCTTTATAAAGCGGACATTTTCTATTATAATGGAATAGACACAGAAGGAAGACTGAATGGAAACGGAGCGATCGATATGGAAGAAAAGATGGGACGCAGGGAGCGGAAGAAGCTGCAGTCGCGCAGGGCCATCCTGGATGCGGCCGTGCGTGAATTCTCGGCGAAGGGGTTCAAGGAGACTTCGGTAGCGGATATCATGAATGCAGCGGATCTCGGCATCGGCACGTTCTATAATTATTTTCAATCGAAAGAGGAAGTGCTCATGTGCCTGCTGGCCCGCCTCGTCGACGAGGTGGATGCAGGGCTGAACGAGCTGCGGGCTGCGAAACGGCCTTCTTATGAGCTGCTTGAAGCCGGCAGCCGCATCACGGCAAGATTCCTCGATGAGAACCGCTTTGTCCTGCCCCTGTTCCTTTCTGCGGCGGAGCACTCCGCCATGCCTGCCGGCCATCAGGACCATGCGATGCCGGCGCCTGGCTTCAAGCCGGTCTTTGAGGACATCGTGCGCCAGGGACAGCAGGACGGGGAGCTTCGCCGGGATGTTCCCGCTGAGATCATTGCGGAGATGTTCCATTCTATCTATCAGGCAGCAGCATTCAGCAAACTGCCCATTGATTTCCAGGAGAACGTCGCGCTCAAGACGCGCATTCTCTTGTCCGGCATCAAGAACTGAGCAGGATTTGTGTACTTGTATTTAGGAGTGTTTTGTAATGATCAGTGTAACGAAGCTTTTATTTGCCCGGGAGTATTTTGGCGACCGGCTGCGCTATACGAAGAACGCGCATACGATGCGCAATGGTGCAGCGGAGGGGGTCGGCCCTGTTGTCGTCTGGAATTCGACGAAGACTTGCAACCTCCGGTGCATGCACTGCTATATGCAGTCCGATGCAAAGAAATATCAGAACGAACTGACAACGGAAGAAGCCAAGAAGTTCATCGATGATCTCGCAGACTTCCATGTGCCCGTGCTGCTGTTCTCGGGCGGTGAGCCGCTGATTCGCCCGGATTTCTTTGAGCTCGCGGCCTATGCCCAGGAGAAGGGCGTGCGTCCGACGCTTTCGACGAACGGCACGCTGATCACGCGCGAGGTCGCACAGCGCATCAAGGACATCGGCGTGGGGTATGTCGGCATCTCGCTCGACGGGCTCAAGGATGTCAATGATAAGTTCCGCGGCGTGGACGGTGCCTACGAGAAAGCCATGCAGGGCATCAAGAACTGCGTGGCGGTGGGGCAGCGCGTCGGCCTGCGCTTCACGATCAACCATCACAATATCCAGGAACTCGACCGCATCTTCGATTTCATCGAAGCTGAGAACATCAACCGCGTCTGCTTCTACCACCTCGTCTATTCGGGCCGCGGCGAGCAGATGATGGATCAGGATGTCACGCCGGAAGAGTCCCGCCGTGCCATGGACATCATCATCCGCCGCACAAAGGATTTCGAGGAGCGCGGCCTCAAGAAGGAAATCCTGACCGTCGACAATCACTGCGACGGCCCGTATATGTATCTCAAGGCACTCGAGGCCGGTGATGTGGAAACGGCGGCGCAGATCAAGAAGTACATCTCGATGAATGGCGGCAATCGCTCGGGCATCGCGTTCGGCGAGGTCGATCCTCTTGGGTACGTTCATCCCGATCAGTTCACGCAGCATCATACATTCGGCAATGTGCGCGAGCGCAAGTTCGGCGATATCTGGCAGGATACGTCGAATCCGATTATGGCCGGCCTCAAGGACCGCAAGCCGCTCCTGAAGGGACGCTGCGCGAAATGCAAGTGGCTCGATAACTGCAACGGCAACTTCCGCACGCGCGCTGAGGCACGCACGGGTGATTTCTGGGCCTCGGACCCGAGCTGCTATCTGACGGATGAAGAAATCGGACTGACGGAGGAACATAAATGAAGATCATTTCCTGGAATACGACAAATGCCTGCAACATGTACTGCGCGCACTGCTATCGTGATGCGGGCTGCAAGGCCGAGGAGGAACTGAGCACCGAGGAAGGCAAGAAGCTGCTGCACGAGATCGCGAAGGCCGGCTTCAAGATCATGATCTTCTCGGGCGGCGAACCCCTGATGCGCCCCGATATCCTCGAGCTCGTCAAATGTGCGGCAGACCTTCACATGATTCCGGTCTTTGGCACGAACGGCACGCTCATCACGCTCGATATGGCGAAGAAGCTCAAGGAGGCCGGTGCGCGCGCGATGGGCATCTCGCTCGATTCGCTTGATCCGAAGAAACATGACAAGTTCCGCAGTTTCCCGGGCGGCTGGGAAGGTGCCGTGCAGGGCATGAAGAACTGTGCGGCCGTCGGTCTGCCGTTCCAGATCCACACGACGGTCATGGACTGGAATCAGCAGGAGCTCGAGGCCATGACGGATTTTGCCGTCGAGATCGGAGCCAAGGCGCATCATTTCTTCTTCCTCGTGCCGACAGGCCGCGCCAAGACCATCGAGGAGGAGTCGCTGCGTGCCGAGCAGTACGAAGATGTCCTGACGCGCATCATGAAGAAGCAGCAGGAAGTGGACATCGAGCTCAAGCCGACGTGCGCGCCGCAGTTCCTGCGCATCGCTGATCAGCTCGGCTACAAGACGCGCTTCCACCGCGGCTGCCTTGCCGGTCTTTCGTACTGCATCATCAGCCCGCGCGGCAAGGTACAGCCGTGCGCCTACCTCAACATGGAGCTCGGCGATGTGCGCGAGACGCCGTTTGACGAGATCTGGGCCCAAAATGAGGTCCTGCAGAAGCTGCGCACGCTCGACTACAGCGGCGGCTGCGGCTCCTGCAACTACAAGGGCGCCTGCGGCGGCTGCCGCGCGCGCGCTGCCTACTACCACGGCGGCGACTACATGAGCGAAGAGCCCTGGTGCCTCTATCACGGACGCCGCGGCGAATAAGCTGCATACAGAAAAAGAAACGGTCTGTTCACCGGGAAGCCTGCAGGGACTTCCGGCGAACAGACCGTTTCTTTTGGGAAATAGGGGGTATGAGAGAGGGATTATTTTCCAAGCTGGCGTGCAGCGGCTTTGAGCCACTTCCAGTGCCAGGCGAGGTGAAGAACGATGGCGACGAGCATGATGTAGCCGGACCAGGTGTGGATATTCGAGAAGAGTTCCTTGCCTGCGCGGCCCATGCCGCCGAAGAGATGGAAATCGAGAACAATGCCCGTGATGCCGCATACCAGGATGCAGATGATCAACAGGACATCGAGGTAAAAATTCTTTTTCATCATCATCACCTTCTTGTTTGCTGCTGGAATTAGTTTCTATCATCAATTATAGTGGTGTATGATGAAAATGATGTGTATGTTCGTTAAAGATTACTTAAATTTTCTCATCATTCCTGGGGCTGTTGTTCCGGCTCATCATGGTGCAGGGCAAAAGGGAGGCAAGCACCTGCCGCAGGGCGGCCGCGAGGGGAGTAACTGTAATGTGTTTTTTAGATTTTGTGCGTAAAATAAGCCGCGTGAGTCTGTTGTTTTATATTTTTATATGAAGTTAGGTGAAGTTATGACGTTGAACAACCGCAATAAGATCCTCTTGATCATGATGATGTCGTCGTTCCTGACGCCGTTCACGAGCAGCGCGCTGACGCTCTCGCTGCCGGATATCGGGCGGGATTACGGGGGCTCTCCAAATGAGCTCGGCTGGGTCCTGGAGATATTCCTGCTGGCCTCAATCGTCTGCCTGCTGCCGATGGGCAAGCTGGCGGACCGCCTCGGCAAGCGGCGCATTTTCTTTTGGGGAACGATTCTTTTTACCGTGTCATCTGCGCTCTGCATCGTGACGCCCGACATGCCGCTGCTGCTGGCGGCCCGGGCTCTGCAGGGCGTGGCGGCATCGATGCTCTACGCGACGAATATGTCGATCGTGGCACTGAGTTTTCCGAAGGAGCAGCGCGGACAGGCACTCGGCTGGATGGTTTCGATGGTCTATGTCGGCCTGGCCTGCGGCCCGGTGCTCGGCGGTCTGCTCAATTACTACGCAGGCTGGCAGAGCATCTTCGTCTTCATCACGCTGGCGTGCCTGGCCTGCGTCGTGACGACGATGCGCTACCTGCATCAGGAATGGCGCGAGAAGAATGTATCGGGGGTTGATGGTTCGGGGGCTGTGCTCTACGGGCTGGCGATGATCCTCGCAATGTTCGGTCTTTCAGAGCTTGTGGAGCTTTCGTGGGGCTGGGCGGCTCTGGCGGGCGGCCTGCTGCTGCTCCTGTTTTTCATTCGTCATGAGCGGAAGACGCAGGACCCCATCGTGCCCGTCCATATCTTCGTGGAGAACCGCGAATTCTCGCTGTCAAATCTCACGGCCATGATCAATTACAGTGCGACGTTTGCCATCAGCTTCCTGCTGTCCATCTATCTGCAGTCGGTCCTTAATCTGACTTCGCGGGAAGCAGGTCTCATGATGTTGATCCAGCCAATCGTCATGGCCATGCTTTCTCCTGTAGCCGGAAAACTCTCCGATCGCCATGCGCCGACGCAGATCGCGACGCTTGGCATGGCCATCACGGCTTTTGGCATCTTGGGGCTGGTATTGGCCGTCCATCTGCAGTCTCTCTGGCTGGTCGTGCCTGTCGTCGTCGTCATCGGTATCGGCTTTGCCTTCTTTGCCGCACCGAACAACAATGCCATCATGGGGGCCGTGCCGAAGCCTCAGTACAGCCTTGCCACCTCCATGCTCGGCACGGTCCGCCTCGTCGGGCAGGTCGTCTCGGTGGCCATCGTGACGATGATCCTGTCACTCGATTGGAGCCTCCTGACACCTGGTGCAGAACTCGTGCGCAATATCGAGATTTCCTTCATCGTTTTCACGGTTCTCTGTGTCATCGGCATCCTGCCGTCCGTTGCCCGGCGCTCGCGCACAGCAGCGAAATAATGTCTGGTCAACCTTCATCGGGGGGGGGATGCGGCAGGAATTGAAAAGAGCGGTCATTTCCTGCTATAATGAGGGTGATTTTATGGTATGATACGGACCGCTGCAGGCGGCGTTTAGAGATTGCGAGGGACCTTATGATCAAGATCATTTTTTCGGATATGGATGGCACGCTGCTCGACGAGCACGGCAATGTACCGGCCGGCTTTGATGAGATCGTGACGGAGCTCGAGAAGCGCGGCGTGATGTTCGCGCCGGCATCGGGCCGTCAGTATTATTCACTGGAGGACAGCTTCATGAAGTACAAGGACCGGTTCCTGTTCCTTGCAGAAAACGGCACCGTCGTCATGTACAAGGGCGAGAAAATCTTCACCTGCCCGATGGACAAGCAGCTGGCGCAGCAGGTCCTGAAGACGGCTGAACCCTTGAAGCGTGTCTATGGCGTCTTCTGCGGCACAAAGAACGGCTACGTGTTAACGCATCAGTATACAGATGAATTCCTAGAGGAACTCCATAAATATTACACGCATTCGGAGCCTATCCCGTCCTTTATCGATGTACCGGACATCCCCGTCAAGGTGTCATTTTTTGATCCTACCGGTCATGCGGCCGAAACCATCTATCCCGTCATGAAGCCGTTTGAGTCAAAACTGCAGGTCGTGCTGGCCAGTGATCACTGGGTGGATCTCATGAATCCCGGCATCAATAAGGGCGTAGCCGTCAAGGAAGTGCAGAAGCGCTTCGGGATTCGCCCGGACGAGTGCGCGGCTTTTGGTGATTACATGAATGACGCTGAGATGATGGAGGCCGTTTACTACAGTTTTGCCATGGGCAACGCGTATCCGGAAATCAAAAAGCTGGCGCGTTTTGAGACGGCAACGAATGAAGAGCATGGCGTGCTGCTCGGCATCAAGCGCCTGATGAAGGAAGGACTGATATAAATGCGGATTGATTACCACATGCATTTTGAGAAGGGCTCCTATGACGAGAACTGGGTCGAGGGGTTCTTCACGGCTGCTAGGAAGCGCGGTCTCGCGGAAATCGGCATATCCGAGCATTCCCATACGTTCCCTGAGTTCAAGCCCCTGTATTATCAGGATCTGATCCTCGATGATTCCTTTATCGGCAGTTTCCAGCAGCAGTGGCTCAAGACGAATAAGTTCAAGTATACGCTCGACGAGTATTTCGCGTTCATGCACAAGCTGCAGCAGCATCATGACGTCAAGATCGGCATCGAGGTCTGCAACTTCCAGGATCAGTCGGCAGTCCGCGATATCCTCAAGGATTACGACTTTGACTACATCATCGGCTCCGTCCATTTCCTGCATGGCTGGGCCTATGATTCATCGGAAATCAAGGCGGAGTGGGACAGGATTCCGCTTGAGAGAATCTACGAGTGGTATGCGGAAGAAGTCGAGAAGCTCGCAGCTGCCGGCCTTTATGATGTGCTCGGCCATCCCTTCAACATCCGCCTGTTCCGTTATCTGCCGGATTTTGATGTGACACCGTACCTCATGCGTGTGGTCAAGGCGTTGAAGAAGGCCAATATGGCAGTCGATGTCAATACGGGCACGTATTACCGGTATCCCATCCATGAGATTTCACCGTATCCGGATTTCATGAAGCTGGCGGCACAGTACGATCTGCCCATCATCACGACGTCGGATGCGCATAAACCGGAGGACTGCGGCAACTACAATCAGATGGCTGTCGATTATGCCAGGGAATTCGGTTATACGGGCACATTGCGCTTCTCTCATCGCAAACGTTCGTTTGTTTCGTTCGATTAAAGTATAGTTTAAAATTATTTTATCATATTTTTTATTGCAAGCCTCTTGACGTGTCCGATGGGGAAGGATATAATAAGCATGAACCGGGCGAGAGACGGTTGGAGGTAAGTCCATTTCACTCACATTTCGTTTGCACGGATGTCGCGTTTGTTTGATGTTTGGCAGTTTTGGTTGGGAAAGGTTGCACGTCAAGGATGTGTCTGGTGCTGCAGGTGATTGATCGAGATGGGTTTTGGATGTTTGTTTTACCATTACTGATTTTGTAATCATGCAGTAACGAGGAGAGGTTTTATCGTGAAAGTACAGATTTATTCCCAGTGGTGTGAAGACGTATTTGTTCCGGCCAGAGTCAAGCAGTTCTCGAAAGCAGCCCGCCTGATGGGATGCACGGGGTTCCAGGATTATGCCGAGCAGCATGACCTGAAGGATGCCGAGGTGCTTGATGAGCGCGAGCTCGTAGGCCGCTGGCTCGACAAGAATGCCGGCGAAGCTGCCGCCAAGGCAGAAGGCGTTGCCTGAACAAGAAGACACTGAGACAGCAAGAGGCGTATGACGAAAGCCATCATACGCCTCTTTTTTGATTGAGCGATTTGCTTGCTGCGATTCTCTCTGGTGGATGCTTAGTGAGCGCTGCCGAGCAGGATCAGGCGCAGGCCAAGGGCAAACATGGCCAGGGACAGGAGCGTCAGGATGACCTTTGACTTCGTCTTGCGCGAGATCTTGGCGCCAATCTGCGCGCCGATGGCTGCGCCGATGGAGATGCAGATTGCCGGAATCCAGACGATGTGATTGAGCATATAATGTGAGACGACGCCAAAGGCCGAGGAGCAGGCCAGCACGAAGTGGCTGGTCGCCGTGGCGACGTGGACCGGGAAGCCGAGCAGATAGATCATCAAAGGCACGTGGATGACGCCGCCGCCGATGCCGAAGATGCTCGAAAGGAAGCCGACGCCGAGGCTGGCGATGATACCGATCGTGCGGTTGTACTGGAAGTCCTTCGGCAGTTCGAGAAGGTCGGTGGCCGGTTTGTGGGTGGAGTTCCAGTACATGATGATGGACATGATGAGCAGGAAGATGCCGAAGTAGAGATCGAGCATCGGCGTGCTGAAGCGGTTGACGATGTAGGAGCCGAGGATGGCGCCGGGCAGCGTTGCAATCGCGAAGGGGATGGCGGCGTTGAAGAAAACGCGCTTCTGGCGGATGTAGGCCAGCGTGCCCGAGAGGGCATTGGCGAAGACGACGACGAGCGAGGTGCCCGCAATCTGTCCGGCCGTGTGGAAGTAGGGATAGATGCCGCCCTCTGACATGCAGAGGATGAAGATCGGGACGCAGATGAGGCCGCCGCCGATACCGACGAGCGTGCCGAAGACGCCGACGCCGACGCCCAGCACGAGGAATAAGATGATGTCCATGGATTGCCTTCTTTCTTTGTTTTCAAGGAATTGCAATGCCATTATACCATATTCGTCCGCAGGATTTCATCCGCTGGCCATATGACTTTCCGATAGAGACGATACTCTTTTCGTTCGTGTCTCATTGTCAGTCTTTTTCTTCTTTTTCGGCAGGTATTTGCAGAACACAGCGCGAATTATCTCATTATAAACAATCAGGAAAGAGAGGTTGGTCTTTATGAAACGCTTTATGGATGAAGATTTTCTCTTGAATTCGGAACTTGCCGAAGACCTGTATCACGAGTATGCAGAAAAGCTCCCCATCATCGACTACCATACCCATATTCCTGTGCGGGATATTGCGGAGAATCGGCAGTATCACAATCTTTCTGAGGCGCTGGTCGATAATCCGGTGGCCCGTCGGCTGATGCGCGGCAACGGTGTGCCGGAAAAGTACATCACGGGCGGCGAGGCCACGGCACGCGACCGCTTCCAGTATTTTGCCGAAGCGCTCGAGAAGGCAGCGGGCAATCCGCTCTACACGTGGGTGCACCTGATCCTGCGCCGTGTCTTTGACTGCCGGTATATCCTGAGTGCGGCGACAGCAGATGAGGTGTGGACGCACTGCGAGGAGAAGATTCGGGATGGTTCGGTGACGGCGCGTTCGCTGCTGGCAGATGGTCATGTCGAAGCACTGTTCACGGCGGACAACCCTGAGGACACGCTCAAATGGCACCGCATGCTGCGCGAGGAGGGGTATCCTGTCAAGATCCTGCCGGTCATGCACCCCGATGCCGCCCTTGACATTGCCAATCCGGAGTGGGGCAATTACATGCTCTACGACCTCGGGCAGACGGCGGATGTCGATATTACGACCATGCGGGATGTGCGCGAGGCACTGGCCAAACGCATTGATTACTTTGATGCCATGGGCTGCCGCACGGCTGACCACGGTTTCCCGCGCATCGTTTACCGGGAAGCGGAAGAGTACGAACTCGACGATATCGTCGGCCGCGTCGTCCACAGCAAGGGCGCGCCGAGTCAGGAAGAGGTCGAGAAGTACCAGACGGCTCTTCTTCGTTTCCTCGGCAAACAGTACGCCGACCATGGCTGGGTCATGCAGATTCATTACGGCATCCTGCATGATGTGAATCAGGCCATGAAAGCCAAGCTCGGCACAGGGGCAGGCTTCGACTGTATCAGTTCGAGCAGCAACGGCGAGGGCCTCGCCAGACTCCTCGACCTGCTTTCGCGTGAGGAAGCATTGCCGCGCATGATCATCAGCTCGATGAATCCGGCCGATGAGATTGTCATCGGCGCCATCCTCGGCGCCTTCCAGGCGGCAGAGCCCGGTCATCTTCAGCTCGGTCCCTCCTGGTGGGTCAACCAGACGCCTGCTGGCATCCGTCGTCAGTTCGCCGCGATGGCCAGCCTTGGCATCCTCGGCACGGGCGTGGGCTTCGCCACGGATATGCGCAGCGTGATGTTCTGGCCCTGCCATGAATACTATCGCCGTATCCTCTGCGATTACCTTGCTGACCTTGCCAACCAGGGGCTCTACCCTGCTGACCAGGACGCACTGGGCACGCTTATCCGCAATGTCTGCTATGAGAATATCAAATCGTTCTTCCATATGGAATGATTGGCTGAAACAGCATTGACTCAAACGCAACAAAAAAGAGGCTTCGCGTTCCGAAGCCTCTTTTGCTTGCAAGTGGCGGAGTGGAGAGGATTCGAACCTCCGCACCGGTTACCCAGCCTAACGATTTAGCAAACCGTCCTCTTCAGCCTCTTGAGTACCACTCCATATGGCGGAGAGGGTGGGATTCGAACCCACGGTGCATTGCTGCATCACCGGTTTTCAAGACCGGCTCCTTAAACCACTCGGACACCTCTCCATATGAAGTCATTATAGCAAAGAAACGGAGCATGTGTCAAATGAAGTGTTGTTTTCGTGCGTTGCCAGAGAAAAACAGAACTGCTATAATGAAGAATAGAAGAAGGAACCCGCCTGTTCGCTGTCACTGCTAGGCGGGTTTTCTGAATGCTGCGGGTCTGTGAAAGGCGTCCTCATGGGCGGCTGATTATATTGGCAGCGAATCTTATTGTTCGGGAGTGCTGAGAATGAAAATCGCGTTTTTTGATTCGGGCATCGGCGGGCTGTCTGTCCTGCATCATGCCATGCGTGTCCTGCCGCATGAGCAGTTCGTGTTCTATGCGGATGAGGATCATGTACCTTATGGCGTCAAGACGCAGGAAGAAGTGCGCGGCTTCGTGCAGGAAGCCTTTGATTTCCTGTTGACGCGTGATGTCAAGGCCATCGTCGTGGCCTGCAATACGGCGACCTCCGTAGCGGTCAAGGATATGCGCCGCCGCTACGATATCCCCATCATCGGCATGGAGCCGGCTGCCAAGAAAGCACTCGATCTCGATGGCGAGCATCGCGTGCTCGTGACGGCCACGCCAATCACGGTCAAGGGAAAGAAGATGAAGGTCCTGATTGACCGTGTGGACAAGGAACATCTCGTGGACCTTTTGCCGCTGCCGCGGCTCGTGGAGTTCGCGGAACGCGAGGAATTTGAGTCGCAGGCCGTGACGGATTATCTGCAGCAGGAGTTCTCGGCATTTGACCTTGCTGAGTATTCGGCACTTGTCCTCGGCTGCACGCATTTCAACTATTTCAAGGACACGATGCGCCGTCTCATGCCGCCGGCCATGCATTTCGTTGACGGCAATGCCGGTACGGTGCGGGAGCTCGTGCGCCGTCTCAAGGAGCGTCATGCCCTTGAGGATCTGCCGCAGACGATTGAGTATTATTATTCGGGCCGCCTCGTCAGGGAAGAAGCGGAGCTGCAGCGCATCGGCCGCTACCTGAAGCGGCTCGACAAGGTCTACGAGCTCAATTGATTCTTGACTTTCCATGGCTTTTGTTCTACCCTATACATTGTATTTCTAATCAAGAAACCTGCATGAGGAGGGATGGCCGTGTCAGTGATTACGGAACATCATGTCAACTTCTACGATACGGACGCCATGGCGGTTGTACATCATGCCAACTACATTCGCTGGTTTGAGACGGGCCGCGTTGAATATCTGCGCAAATACGGGATTACCCTGGGAGAGATGATGGAAGACGGATACGTTTTCCCCATCACCGAGGTGCGGGCGAAGTACGTTTCGCCGGGCCGCTTCGATGATGTCGTCCAGATTGAGACGACGGCCAAGGCTCTGACGCGCGCGAAGATGGCGTTCTCTTACCGCGTCTTTAACAAGAAGACAGGGGTCCTCATGGTAACGGGCTTCACGCAGAACGTCTTTACCCATAGCGATACGGGCAAGATCACGCGCCTGCCGGAGAAGTATTACCGCAAGCTCCAGCAGGCCATGGCGGAAGAACAGCAGGCTCTGGCAGCTGCAGAGGAAAAAGACTGAGGAGGAAGTAACGTGACGGTATTATATGTAATCATTGGCCTCATCGTGGCCGCAGTCATCGTGGCAAAGCTTTATCTTTGCGCGGTCGGCAAGGAAAAGGTTGTTGTGAAGACGGATGCTCCGTTTGTCGTGGAATCCCAGACGGACGACAGCATTGTCATCTCCAAGAAACTGACCTTTGTCAATGAGGGCAAGCAGTGTGCGACGATCATGGATGCCATGGTACGTCCGCAGCTGCCGTATGAGCAGTACGACGGCATCGAGGCACGCGGCAAGGCTGAGCGCGAAGGGGAGCCCCGCGAGGACGATTATTTCGAGGCCGTGCTCATTCAGAAGCTCGGCGACCGCAACCATGAGGACAAGCTCAACATCTTTGCCAAGGTCAAACTGACGCCGCGCAAGGGCCTGAGCCTCAAGGAAGCGCTTTCTCATATGGTCGACTTGCCGATGGATGTCATCTGGATGGAAACAGGCCGCACGCCGTGGCATTACACGAAGGTACGCCTGACTCTGCCGGCTGAAGAGATTGCCAAGCTCGCCGGTGTCGAGCTCGTTAAGGATTGAGGACTGAGGGAGGAATTATCATCATGGCAGAAGCAAAACTTGATTTGATCCCGGTCCCGACGCGCATCCTGACCGAGAAAGACGATATCGTCGACAGCATTGAACGCTATACGAAGGGCAAGATTGGCCCTGACGACCTCCTGTGCACGGCAGAGAGCGTCGTTGCCATCACGCAGGGCCGCTTCGTGCGCCCGGAGGATCTCAAGATCACGCGCGTCGCACAGTTCTGCTGCCGCTTCATCCCGGATTACGGCAGCCTGGCTTCGCCGCATGGCATGCAGTCCCTGATGGATGTCGAAGGCAAATGGCGCGTGGCCTTTGCGCTGTTCGCGGGCTTCCTCGGCAAGCTCGTCGGCCAGAGCGGCCTCTTCTACAAATGGGGCGGCGAGCAGACGGCGCTCATCGATGATGTCACGGGTACGATGCCGCCGTTCGATAAATGCATCGTCTACGGCCCGAAGGATCCGAATGAAGTCGTCAAGAAGATCCAGCAGCGTCTCGGCTGTTTCGGCGCGATGATTGCCGATGTCAATGATCTCAAGCGCTCGCGCGTGGTCGGTGTGACGGATAAGGTCGATGGCCAGATGGCAGCAAAGCTGCTCATTGACAACCCGTTCGGCAATGCCAGCCAGAAGACGCCGATCTGCATCATCAAGAACTATCGCCAGTATCAGGAGAGCAAATCCGGCAAATAAGCGTTGATTTTATGGAAGCCCTCCCCCTTGCGGGGGAAGGCTCTTTTCTTTGGAGGGTGAAGACATGGCAAGAATTGACAGAAGGCAGGCCGGTGACCTGCGGCCGTATGAGATTCATCGCCATTTCCAGAAGTATCCGGCGGGCTCGGTGCTCATTGAGATGGGGAATACCAAGGTCATTTGCGCGGCTTCCATCGAGGACCGCGTGCCCTTTTTCCTGCGCGGCACGGGAGAGGGCTGGATTGCGGCAGAGTATTCTCTGCTGCCGAGTGCGACGAGCACGCGCACGCAGCGCGAAGCCGTCAGGGGACGCCAGTCCGGCCGGACGCAGGAGATTGAGCGCCTGATTGGCCGCAGTCTGCGTTCCGTCGTCGATACGAAAGCTCTCGGTGAGCGCACCATCCAGATTGACTGCGATGTCATCCAGGCGGATGGGGGCACGCGCACGGCTTCGATTACCGGTGCCTTTGTCGCGCTGGTCGAGGCATGTGCGTCCTTTTATGAGAAGGGGAATATCTTTCCCGTCAAGGATTTTCTGGCCGCGATCAGCGTGGGCATCAGCCACGAGGAAGAGCCGATTCTCGATCTTTGCTATGAGGAGGATTCGCAGGCCATCGTCGACATGAATGTCGTCATGACGGGAGACGGCCGTTTCGTCGAAGTGCAGGGGACGGGCGAGGGCCGTCCGTTCAGCCATGAGGAGCTCAGCAGCCTCCTGGCGCTTGGCGAGAGCGGCTGCCGGGAACTCATTTCGTATCAGAAGGATGTGCTGGGCGGGGAACTCGTCTGGCTGGTCGGCCGGGAAGGATGAGAAAAGCATGAAGAAAATCGTTTTGGCAACCAAAAATCCGGGCAAGGTGCGCGAATTGCGCGCGGCGCTTGCGCATCTGCCGGTAGAAGTCGTTTCGCTGGCAGATTTTGGCGAGCTGCCGGATGCGGTGGAAAACGGTCGGACCTTCGGTGAGAATGCCAGGATCAAGGCATGTTTCTATCGGGAAAAAACCGGCTGCGACTGCCTGGCGGACGATTCGGGCCTGGAGGTCAAAGTCCTTTTAGGGGCGCCAGGTGTCCATTCGGCGCGCTTCGCCGGCTTCCATGCCGATGACGCGACGAACAACGCGAAGCTCAGGGAGGAACTGCGTGCACACGGCGTCACGTGCTCGCCTGCCGATTACCGCTGCGTCCTGTCCTTTGCCGGTCTTGACGGCACGGAGTACGAGACGGAAGGATGCTGCGAGGGCAAGGTCGCGCTCGAGCCAAAGGGGGAAAATGGCTTTGGCTATGATCCGTATTTCTACACGGCCGATTATCCGGGCCGCACGATGGCGGAGCTGACGATTGAGGAAAAGGATTGCATCAGTCATCGCGGCAAGGCTTTGCGCGCTATGGTCCGCAAGTTGGAGGAGTATCTGAAATGAAAGTAGGAATCGTGAGCGACAGCCATGGCAATACGCGTGCCATCGATGCGATGCTCGCCCATCCCGCTGCACAGGGCGTCAGGCTCTGGTTCCACGCAGGCGATGTGGTACCCGATGCGGAGTACCTGGCGATGATGACGGATACCGAAGTCGTACGTGTCGCCGGCAATTGTGACTGGCCGGATGAGCGCGTCAGGGATGATGAGGTCCGGGATGTGGAAGGCCATCGCATCTTCCTGACGCATGGTCATATCTACGGCGTGCGCTATACGACGCGGATGCTGCGCGAACAGGCGGAGGCCTGCGGCGCGGACATCGCCATCTACGGGCATACGCATGTGGCGGAACTTTCCCCAGGGGAGCTCACCGTACTGAATCCCGGCAGCGTCGCGCGCCCGCGCGATGCCGCGACGGGGTCGTTCGCGGTCATGGAACTCGTGCCGGGGAAGCGTCCCGCTGTCCGTCTCGTGCGTTTTTCCGCAGAGAACACCATAAATGGCGTATATGTCAACACGATACAATAAGCCGAATCAAGAAAAGTTTTAACAAAATATATAAGCGAATCGAAAAAAGTCCTGTGTGAAAGCAGGATTTTTTTTTGCAGATGGCCAATATATGTAAATGTATATAATAGTAATTTCGTGTCCTGAGTGGGCAGGAAAAAGTGAATGGAATTCACTATTTTCAAGGGTTTGCGGGCATTCAATAATGCTTGAAAGCCGCTATAAAATGTGTTATCATGAATCACAGATGTGTGATAAGTCGTATTTATGGGAGGGATTACTTTGCGAGAACTCGACGCAAAACAGATCACGGAAACCGTTGCACAGATGTGCAAGGAAGCTGCCTACTATCTTCCGAAGGACGTCTATGAAGGCCTGAAGAAAGGCCGCGAGACGGAGAAGTCCCCGGTAGGCCAGGCCGTGCTCGACCAGATCATCAAGAACGCAGAAATCGCACGCGATGAAGATCGCCCGTACTGCCAGGACACCGGCATGACGATTGTCTTCCTCGAAGTCGGCCAGGATCTTCACATCGTCGGCGGTGACCTCGAAGAGGCTGTCAACGATGGTATCGCCAAGGGCTACACGGAAGGCTACCTGAGAAAGTCAGTCGTGGCAGAGCCGATTTTCAATCGCGTCAACACGAAGAACAACACGCCGGGCGTCATCTACACGAAGATCGTTCCGGGCGACAAGCTCAAGATCACGGTTGAGCCGAAAGGCTTTGGTTCTGAGAACAAGGGCGGCATCAAGATGCTCGTTCCGGCTGATGGCGTCGAAGGTGTCAAGAAAGCCGTTATGGAGATCATCCTCCATGCCAGCATGAATCCTTGCCCGCCGATGGTTGTCGGCATTGGTATCGGCGGTACGATGGACCGCGCCGCTGTCATGAGCAAGATTGCGCTGACGCGCTCGATCGATTCGCATAACCCGATGCCGGAGTATGCAAAGCTCGAAGACGAACTCCTCGAACTCATCAATGAAACGGGTATTGGACCGCAGCTCGGCGGCACGACGTCCTGCATCGGCGTCAACATCGAGTGGGGTCCGACGCATATCGCTGGCCTGCCGGTGGCTGTTACGATCTGCTGCCATGCATGCCGCCATGCACAGCGCGTACTTTGATTCGTTCCATAAGCTGAGCAGAAATCATCAGGAGGAGAGATAATCATGGCAGAACCTATTCGTATCCATACCCCATTTACGGAAGAAGATTCCCGTAAGCTCAAGATCGGCGACAGCGTGCTCATCACGGGTGAGATTTACGCAGCCCGCGATGCCGCACACAAGAAGATGTGCGAAGCGCTTGCCAATGGCGAGAAGCTGCCGATTGACTGGCACAACAAGATGGTTTATTACCTCGGACCTACGCCGGCAAAGCCGGGTGACCCGATTGGCTCCTGCGGTCCGACGACTTCTGGCCGCATGGATGCATACACGCCGACGATGCTCGATCAGGGCATCAAGGGAATGATTGGCAAAGGCTCCCGTTCCAAGGAAGTCGTTGAATCCATGAAGAAGAATGGCGTCACGTACTTTGCTGCTGTTGGTGGCGCTGCGGCGCTCATCGCAAAATCCGTCAAGAAATACGAAGTCCTCGCTTACCCGGAACTCGGCCCTGAGGCACTGGCACGCCTGACGGTCGAAGACTTCCCAGCAATTGTTGTCATCGACTGCCAGGGGAACAACCTCTACGATGTCAACCAGGAGAAGTATCGTACCCTGAAGGGTTACTGATAAAAGTTGGGAGGAAGGAAGTTCTTGAGAGGCTCGCTCAAGGCTTCTTTCCTTTTTTCCACGAATCAACAGGAGGTATAGAATGTTTCACACAACTTTTTATCTGCGCCGTCTGCATTCCTTAGTCGGCTTGCTGGCAATCGGCCTTTTCCTCTTCGAGCATATCATCACGAATGCTCGTGCACTTGGTGGTGCTGAGTCGCTCAATGGCGCTCTTGCCATGATGGAGCTCATTCCGCATCCGATTTTCCTCGGCCTGGAAATCTTTGGCGTTGCTCTGCCAATCCTCTTCCATGCCATCTATGGTATCTATATCGCACTGCAGGCCAAGAACAACCCGGGCCGCTATGGCTATGTCCGCAACTGGCAGTTTGCACTCCAGCGCTGGACGGCATGGTTCCTCGTCGTATTCCTCATCTGGCATGTATTCTATCTGCGCATCTTCACGAAAGCCATCTCCGGTACGCCGATTTCCTATGAGCTCCTGCAGTCCTACTTCACGGGCAGCCCGCTCGTAGCCGTGCTCTACACGATCGGCATGTTCGCTGCAATCTTCCATTTCTGCAATGGTATCACGACCTTCTGCATGACTTGGGGCATTGCCAAAGGCCCGCGCGTTCAGTTCGTCATCAACGTCCTGAGCATGTGCCTCTGCGCACTTCTCTGCCTGGTAACGGTCGCTTTCATGGCCAGCTACTACGTCATGTAAGACCTCGATACGCTGTGTAAGAAAAGGAGAATATCAATGGCTAAGAAACCAGAAAATAAGATTATCGTCGTAGGCGGCGGCCTTTCGGGCCTCATGGCTACGCTGAAGATCTGCGAAGGCGGCGGAAAAGTAGACCTCTTTTCCTATTGCCCGGTAAAGCGTTCCCATTCCCTCTGCGCCCAGGGCGGCATCAACGCCTGCATGGATACGAAGGGTGAGCACGATTCCATCTATGAGCATTTCGATGATACGGTATACGGCGGCGACTTCCTCGCTGACCAGCTCGCAGTAAAGGGCATGGTCGAGGCTGCTCCGAAGCTCATCAAGATGTTCGACCGCATGGGCGTGCCGTTCACGCGTACGGCAGAAGGCGTGCTTGACCTCCGTAACTTCGGTGGCCAGAAGAACAAGCGCACGGTCTTCGCCGGCTCCACGACGGGCCAGCAGCTCCTCTATGCTCTCGACGAGCAGGTTCGCCGTTGGGAAGTAAAGGGCGGCGTCAAGAAGTATGAGTTCTGGGAATTCATCAAGATTATCAAGAACAAAGATGGTGTCTGCCGCGGTATCGTTGCGCAGAACATGAATTCCAACGAGATCGTTTCGTTCCCGGCTGATGTCGTCATCCTCGCTACGGGCGGCCCTGGCCAGGTGTACGGCCGCTGCACGGCTTCGACGATCTGCAATGGCTCCGCTGTCTCCGCTGTTTACCAGCAGGGTGCTGAGCTCGGCAATCCGGAGTTCCTCCAGATCCATCCGACGGCCATCCCGGGTTCCGATAAGAACCGCCTGATGTCCGAGGCTTGCCGCGGTGAAGGCGGCCGCGTCTGGGTTTACCGCAAGAACCCGCAGACGGGCGAGAAAGAGCGCTGGTACTTCCTCGAGGATATGTATCCGGCATACGGCAACCTCGTACCGCGTGACGTTGCATCGCGCGCCATTTACAAGGTCGTTGTCCACATGGGCCTCGGCATGCACAACCCGAACCGTGTTTACCTCGACCTCTCGCACATCCCGGCTGACTACCTCGAGCGCAAGCTCGGCGGCATCCTCGAGATGTACAGCGACTTCATGGGTCAGGATCCGCGCAAGGTCCCGATGGAAATTTTCCCGTCGATCCATTACTCGATGGGCGGTATCTGGGTCGATCGCGAGCATCACACGAACATCCCGGGCCTGCTGGCTTCCGGCGAGTGCGATTACCAGTACCATGGCGCAAACCGCCTCGGTGCAAACTCGCTGCTGTCGGCAACGTATTCGGGCACGATCTCTGGTCCGGAATCCCTGCGCCTCGCACGTAGCGGCAAGCTCGGCGCTGCTCTTACGGACGAAGAGCTCGAGGCAGCACGTCAGGAGTGCGTAGCAGAGTTCGACAAGATCCGCAACATGAATGGTACGGAAAATGCGCATAAGCTCCATCACGAGCTCGGCGATATCATGTACAAATACGTTTCCATTGAGCGCGATAACAACGGCCTCAAGGAATGCGTCAAGGAACTCAAGGAGATCCTCAAGCGCTGGGACAACATCGGCGTCACGGATCATGGCACGTGGGCAAACCAGGAAGCCATGTTCGTTCGTCAGCTGCGCAACATGATCATCTATGCGATGGCCATCACGCAGTCCGCTCTGCAGCGTGACGAGAGCCGCGGTGCTCATGCGAAGATCGTCCTGAAGTCCGACTACGACAAGATGGACGATCAGCTCAAGGAAGCCCTCACGAAGAAGTACGGCAAGTTCCACTTCGATGCTGAGACGGGCCGTGGCACGACGGATGACGGCAACGACGACCTCGTGTTCTTCGAGCGTAACGATAAAGAGTTCATGCGTACGACCATCGTCACGTTCGACCAGGAGAAGGAAGAGCCGGTTGTTTCCTACCGTGAATTCGAACACTCTCTTATCAAGCCGCGTCTGCGTAACTATGCCGTAGCTAAGAAAGAGTAAGAGGGAGGACAAATAGAAATGGCAGAACAGAAAAAAGTCAGAATCATCGTCGAGCGCCAGGACGGCCCGAAAGAGAAGCCGTACAACCAGGAGTTCGAAGTAGACTATCGTCCGGGCCTCAACATCGTTGCAGCCCTGATGGAAATCCAGAAGAACCCGGTGACCGTCGACGGCAAGAAAGTCGCTCCGGTAACTTGGGAGTGCAACTGCCTCGAGAAGGTCTGCGGCGCCTGCATGATGGTCATCAATGGCAAGGCACGCCAGGCTTGCTGCACGCTCGTTGATACGCTCAAGCAGCCGATTCACCTGCAGCCGGCACGCACGTTCCCGGTTATCCGCGACCTGCTCATCGACCGCTCCGTCATGTTCGAGAGCCTCAAGCGCATCCATGGCTGGGTCGAAGTCGATGGTACCTGGGAAGTCAAGGATGCTCCAATCCAGAATCCGTACACGGCTCAGACGGCTTACGAGATTTCGCACTGCATGACCTGCGGCTGCTGCCTCGAAGCCTGCCCGAACGTTGGCCCGCAGTCCGACTTCATCGGACCGGCTCCGACGGTACAGGCTTATCTCTTCAACCTCCATCCGCTCGGAAAGTTCGACGCTCCGAAGCGCCTGAACGCCTTGATGGAGAAGGGCGGCATCACGAGTTGCGGCAACAGCCAGAACTGTGTCGAGGCTTGCCCGAAGAACATCAAGCTGACGACGTATCTCGCACAGCTTAACCGCGATGTCAACAAGCAGGCACTGCGCAACATCTTCGACAAATAATCTCTGACGACTTGGTCACATCTGGGGACTGCCCTGCAGAGCATAGCTTTGCAGGGCAGTCCTTTTGCATTGCTTGATTATTTTTGATGGATTCGCTATGATAGTAGTAATATACTGTGTAGGAATAGTGAAGATACGGAGGGAATTTCATTGTCACGCGATAAATCCCAGGAAGACATCACGCTTTTAGGCAAGAAAAATGTCAAATACCATTACGATTACTGCCCGGAAATCCTTGAGACGTTCGAGAACCGTCATCCGGATAACGATTACTGGGTCAAGTTCAATTGCCCTGAGTTCACGGCACTTTGCCCCATCACGGGACAGCCGGATTATGCGACCATCTACATCTCGTATGTCCCGGGAAAGAAGATGGTTGAGAGCAAATCCCTGAAGCTTTACCTCGTGAGCTTCCGCAACCATGGCGATTTCCATGAGGATGTCGTCAATGTCATCATGAAGGATCTCATTGCGCTCATGGATCCGAAATACATCGAGGTCTGGGGCAAGTTCCTGCCGCGCGGCGGCATTTCCATCGATCCCTACGCCAATTACGGCCGTCCGGGCACGAAGTATGAGAAGCTGGCCGAGCACCGTTTCATGGAACATGACCTCGTCGCCATGGACAAGGTCGATAACCGCTGATAATGCAAGGGATGAAGGGATGAAGGAATGAAACGTCAAAAGCGCATTGCGCTGGTGAATGATATCACGGGGTTCGGCCGCTGCTCGGTGACCGTGGAGCTGCCGCTCATCTCGGCCATGAAGATTCAGGCGTGTCCGCTGCCGACGGCTATCCTGTCCGTCCACACGGGATTCCCGGATCATTATCTCGATGATTATACGGCCCGCATGAAACCGTATATGGAGAGCTGGCAGCGCAACCATCTGGATTTTGATGGCATCTGCACGGGATTTCTGGGCTCTGCCGAACAAATTGCCATCGTGCTGGATTTCATCCGGCGCTTCAAGAAAGATGGCACGCGCGTCATGGTCGATCCGGTCATGGGCGATTACGGCAGGCTTTATCCTTCGTATACGCAGGAGATGTGCGACAAGATGCGCAGCCTGCTGCAGGTGGCTGACCTCGTGACGCCGAATCTTACGGAAGCCTGCCAGCTGCTCGATATCCCGTATCCGGAGAATGGGGAAGTGAGCGATGAAGAACTCCAGCAGATGGCTTCGTCTCTGGCTGCACGCGGGCCGCGGCAGATCGTCATCACGGGACTTCACGAAGCGGACACCATCAAGAATTTTCTCTACGAGGATGGCAGGACGGCCATCATCCGGTCGGAAAAGATCGGCGGCGACCGCTCCGGCAGCGGCGATGCCTTCGCGGCCATTGTCGCTGCCAGCCTGATCCGCGGCGAAGCACTCGAGCCGGCCGTACAGCGTGCAGCGGATTTCATCAGCCGCTGTCTTGCCTACGCCGTAGAGCTCGATTTGCCGTGGAATTACGGTCTGCCATTTGAAGAATACCTGACAGAACTGCATTGAGCCGTTTTGTCTGCAGAAAGCAACAAGAAGATAGGTGGTAATGAAGATGATTGTTTATGCAACGCATGCCGGCGGCAAATACCTGCCGCTCGAGGAATCCCTGCGCGTCCAGCCGGAGGGCAGACGCAATCTCTATGTCAATATCACGAACCGCTGCAATTGCGCCTGCACCTTCTGCCTGCGCACGATGAAGCATATGGCGGAGCAGTCCACGCTCTGGCTCAAACGCGAACCGGCCGTGGCTGAAGTGGAGCGGGCTTTGGATGAAGTTCCCTGGGAGTACATCAAGGAAGTTGTCTTTTGCGGCTTCGGTGAGCCGACGATGCGGCTTGATGATCTGCTGACTCTTTTGCACTATGTCAAGAAGACGCACCCTGATCTGCCGACGCGCCTCAACACCAATGGTCTTGGTGAGCTTGAGAACGGACGCGTCTTTGCCGCTGATTTCAAAGGAATCCTCGATACGGTTTCCATCAGCCTCAACGCTTCCAATGCACAGCGCTATTACGAGCTCACGCGGGCGAAGTTTGGCGAGAAGTCGTATGAGGCGATGCTGACATTTGCCGAGCATTGCAAGCCGTATGTGCCGCATGTCGTTCTGACCATTGTCGACCATGTCGAGGGTCCCGATGAGATTGCAAGATGCAAGGCAATCTGTGAGCAGCGCGGCCTGACATTGCGCGTGCGTCCCTATGAAGATTCCTGATGCGGGGAAATGGCAATAAAAAAGCGGCTCGTATTCTCTCTGTAATACGAGCCGCTTTATATGTAGATTACCATAGATATTTGTGATCCTTCTCTTTTTCAATATTCTGTTGTCGACCTGTAAAATTTCTTCGCGATTAGAAATTCTACCAATATCTCATGCTCAGCTGAAACAACTGTGATGTCAAATCACCTTGTTGTAAAATCGTGTACACATCTGGTTCATCTTCGGAACGTTACCGATAACGATAGGAGATACCGACTACCACTCTCGATGGAACGTAGATGAAACTCGTTTACTTACCCAGGGTTGCTTTCCTTCAGTCCATCGCGCTGACGTTGCGCTCCAAACTTCCACTGGCATCGAGCACGACTGGCGGCCCCTGGCCATCATTACGTGCATACCCCGCCGTTGCGGATATTCTTGTACTTCAACAATGCGCTTGCTAGTCAGGATGGAAAGAAGTCTTGCGATACATAATCTTCAATAACCACCCACATCCTTTCGTGTAAGGTTTTGAAGAGAGCCTCTTTCGGCAGGACAGGCACCGTACCTCATTTCGACCTCCAGGACTACTCTGCGGTGGTCTGCATATCCATCTCCTCTTTACACTTATATTATAGCATTACTATCAGATAATTGCAATACTTCTGATATAATTTTGAGGAGAATTTTCTTTGCCGCAGGATGGACAGAAACGATTCTGCACAAATTGCGGATCGAGGGAGATGGATTTAGGAAAAATATAAGATTCTGTCGTATTTTGTAGTATAATGGAAGTAATACCAAAGGGAAAGAAGGGCCTGTCCTATGAAACATCTGATCATCGTGCGAGGAGGCGGTGAGATTGCCAGCGGCATCATCCATTGCCTGCACTGTGCCGGTTTCCGCGTACTCGTGCTCGAACAGAAAAAGCCGACGGCCACGCGCCGCAAGGTATCGTTTTCCGATGCCATGTACCGTGGCGAAGCCGAGGTGGAGCGCGTGACCTGCTATCGCGCCAAGACGCTGCCGGAAGCGGCGAAGCGTCTCAAGAAAGGCGAAGTCATCATGATGGCCGACCCCGAGGCCAAGTGCGTGGCCGAGCTGCACCCGGATGTGCTGGTCGATGCCATTCTGAACCATCAGTCTACGGGAACAAACAAGGGGATGGCGACACATACGATTGCTCTGGGGCCTGGCTTCTGTGCCGGACGCGATGTCGATGTGGTCGTAGAGACGGGCCGCGGGCACAACCTCGGCCGCCTGATCTATGAAGGCTACTCGTCAAAGGATCCTGACCATGGGAATGGCACGGTCGATGCGTCGCCGAATCTCGATCATCTGGTCTTTTCGCCGGCTGATGGCCGCATCGAGGTCCTGCGTACGATTTCTCTCGTGGTCAAGAAGGGAGAGCCAATCGCGCATCTTCATACGAAGGAGGGCAAGACAATCGAGATCGAAGCGACGATTGACGGCGTGCTGCGTGGCATCATCTACGATGGTGTGAAAGTGGCTGCCGGGCAGAAGATCGCGGATATCCATCCGACGATGGGACAGGAAGAATGCTATACGATATCGGACAAGGCCCGCTGCATCGGCGGCTCCGTACTCGAGGCGGTCATGGCCTGGCAGAGCAAGAAGCCGAAACATCGCTTCTTCTGAGGTTCTGGCCATTGCGGCAGGAGCTGAGACAGCGGCCTGGAAAGGAGCGTCATGACTCGGTTTTCCTTATGGCAGCCGCTGCTGGATTTCTTGTTTCCTCCGCATTGCCCACTCTGTCATGCGTACGTGGAGACGCGCGGTTCGTGGTGTCCGGCTTGCCTGAAACGGGCTGGCGGCGTACACCGGTTGGTTTTGCCGGCTCCCTTAAAAGGAATCGTCCGTTCTGCCTGGGCGCTTGGCGTCTATCGCGGCGGCCTGCGCAGCCTGGTCCATGATCTCAAATACCGGCGCCGGCGCAGTGCACTGCCGTATATCGATACGTATCTTTGTCATGTGCAGCAGGACATTCATCTGCCGCCTGACCTTGAGGCTGCGGTGCCTGTGCCGCTGCATGCGGCGCGGGAACGGGAACGCGGCTTCAATCAGGTGGAGGCTATATTTGATCGATTCCTGACTGCCAGGAATCTGCCATCTGAGCGCCTGCTGCGACGGCAGTCCGCCACCCGTCCTCTCTATGCGCTGCAGCCTCACGAGCGGCGCCGTGTCCTGCAGCATGCCTTCGTGCCTGAGCCGGGGGCTGCGATTGCCGGGCGTCATCTCCTGCTGCTTGACGATATCCTGACGACAGGGACGACGATGGCAGCCTGTGCCCGGGTGCTCCATGAGGCAGGAGCCGCTTCCGTTGACGTACTTGTGTTTGCAAGCGACTTTGGGAGATTAAATTGTCGTTAATGATTGTAAAATTGTATACAATTGATGTATAATAGAGGAATCTTACGCGAGTTTTTTGTTGGAGCCAATATGGCGAAGGTACAAGGGGGCATTCGATTGAAGATGAATGGTGCTCAGGCCGTCCTTACGAGCCTGAAGAAAGAAGGCGTGGATATGGTCTTCGGGTATCCCGGAGGCGCTGTGCTCACGTTATACGATGCGGTCTATAAGATGAATTTCCCGCATACGCTGACGCGTCACGAACAGGGCGCTGTCCATGCGGCTGACGGCTATGCGCGCGCGACGGGCAAAGTCGGCGTGGTCTTTGCCACGTCGGGCCCTGGTGCAACGAACCTCATCACGGGTATTGCAACGGCCTGCACGGATTCGGTACCACTCGTCTGCATCACGGGACAGGTCGGCAATGCCTCCATCGGCAAGGATTCCTTCCAGGAGGCGGATATCTGCGGCATCACGACGCCCATCACGAAACACAATTACCTCGTCAAGGATGTACACAATCTGCCGCGCATTATAAAGGAAGCGTTCTACATTGCCCGCACGGGCCGTCCGGGCCCAGTCGTCATCGATATTGCCAAGGATGTCTTCGATGCGAAGTTTGACTACGAATATCCGGAATCGGTTCATCTGCGCGGCTACAAGGGCGAGTGCGCCGGCAGGGAAGAGGACATCGATGACGTCATCGCAGCTTTGCGCAAGGCAAAGAAACCGCTGGTCTTCACGGGCGGCGGCGTGACGATCTCCAATACGTCAGAAGATCTCTGCGCCATCATCGAGCGCCTGGGCGTGCCTTCGACGGCGACGCTGCTGGGTATCGGCACGATCCCGGCTGATATGAAAGGCTATCTGGAATTTGCCGGCATGCATGGCTCGTATGCGGCAAACATGGCCATCCAGCAGTGCGATCTCTTGCTCTGCGTCGGCATGCGCTTCAGCGACCGCGTGACGGGCAAGGTTTCGGAGTTTGCCCCGCATGCCAAGATCGTTCATTTCGACATCGATCCGGCGGAAATCAACAAGAATGTGACGGCGGATATCAGCGTGATCGGCGATCTCAGCTGGGCACTGCCGCTCCTGCGCAGCAAGCTCGAAGCGTCAGAGGATGATTTCCCGGCCCGCTATGCACCGTGGCTGGCCCATGCTATCGAGATGACGGGCGAGCACCCCTTCGGCTATCAGGAGGAAGGCGACCTCATCAAGCCGGGGGCCGTGATTGAGAAGATCAGCCAGCTGTCGGACAAGGACACGATTGCCGTTACCGACGTTGGCCAGCATCAGATGTGGGCTGCGCAGTTCTTCAAGGTCTACAAGCCGCGTCATTTCCTGACCTCCGGCGGCCAGGGCACGATGGGCTACGGCCTGCCAGCTGCCATGGGCGCCAAGGTCGGCTGCCCGCAGAGCCGCGTCATCCTCTTCTCGGGTGACGGCAGCATCATGATGAACTGCCAGGAGTTTGCGACGATTGCCGATGAGGGGATCGACGTCAAGGTCGTCGTGATCCATAACTCCATCCTCGGCATGGTAGGCCAGTGGCAGCGCCTGTTCTACAATCATCATTATTCCCATTCGGAACTCAAGGGCAAGACGGATCTTGTGAAGCTGGCTGAAGCGATGGGCGTCAAGGGATATCGCCTGACGAAGAAGCAGGAGCTCACGACGCGTCTGCCGGAGATCCTCGCACAGCCGGGGCCTGTCCTCATCGACGTGCTCGTGCCGGAAGAGGAGAATGTCCTGCCAATGGTACCGGGCGGCAAGCGCCTGGATCAGATGGTGCTCGGCAATCTTTGAGGAACCGTTGTGTCATGGCGCCGGGTGACGCCATGGCTGCCATAGAAAGGGGTTTTATGATGAAAAAATATCTGCTGGCCGTCCTCGTCGACGATAAGCCGGGAGTTCTGACACATGTATCGGGACTCATCAGCCGCAGAGCATTCAATATCGAAAGCATTTCGGCCGGTTATACGGAAGATGCGGATGTCACGCGCATCAATATTGTGGTTTCGGTAGAATCGGAGAATGAGCTCTACCAGGTCATCAATCAGCTCAGCAAGCTCATCGATGTCATCAAGATCGTCAATCTCAGCGAGGCGGATTCCATTGAGCGCGAGCTCGTGCTCATCAAGGTTGCCGCGACGCGTGAGAATCGCGCGGACATCATCAATGTGGTCAACATCTTCCGTGCCAACATCGTCGATGTGACGCCGCAGGATGTCGTCATTGAACTGACGGGTGCACAGAATAAGATCGATGCACTCTGTGATGTCATGAAGGAGTACGGCATCATCGAGATTGCCCGCACAGGAGCTATCGCGATTTCCCGCGGTCCGGTCCCCGTCAAGGACATGTGAACACGCTGGTGTGGAAGCGTTACAATCCCTGCTGTGGCTTGCTTCAGCAGGGATTTTTTAACGGTCTTCTTTTTTGACAATGATAACCAGTCGTGTTATTATGGAAAAGAAACAGGGAGTGCAGTCCCCAAAAATATGGGTAATAAGCAGTCTGCTTATTATATATACGATGATATGTGAAGGAGGATGGATGAGATGTTCCAGAAGACAGATTTTTGGATTGGTCTTGCCGTTGGTGCAGTAGCCGGTATCTTCGGCTATCGCTTCATGCAGGAGCGCGAGCAGCAGATGGCCGCTCTTCAGCCGGCCGCTCCGGCTGGCGAAGTTCCCCTTGCTGAGCTTCAGCGTCAGAAGGAAGAACTGGAAGACCTGATTGCGGCTCAGGAAGCCAAGAAAAACTGATTGTTTCGCATGAGACAAGGGAGACTGCCAGCTTTGCGGCAGTCTCTTTCTGTACATGCCATTGTGGTTTTAGGGAGGAAATACGATTGAATTTCATGGGAAATCTGCAGATTCCTACGAATACCCTGGATTTATTCATCCGCTCGGTCGAGATCTCATCTTATCTGCCGGGCCGTGTGCGTCTTCACAGCAAGAAGCTCATCGGCAATCCCGGCCTGGAACAGCAGGTGCAGCAGCAGCTCGGTGCATTCCGGGAAATTGAGCGCGTGGAGACGAACACGGTGACGGGCTCCATCCTCATCTATTATGTGCCTGAGATTCTGCGCACGAACCGTGATTTGCGCAAAGTTGAAGAATATATCATGACACATGCGAGGAGGAGGTAAGCCATGTCTTATGTATCTGGTTTCATGATGGGCGCCGCCATTGGCAAGAGCATCCGTCAGATGCTGGGAGGTCGTCAGTCAGGAGCTCGTGCGCCGCGCGTTTCGGCACGCCGGGCACATTTTTCCCGTCCGGTGCGCAGTAAGGCTGTGCCGGACGGGCTCGAGCTCGTTTCCGCTTTGCCGGGCCGCCGGCGTTACCGGGCTGCTGTCATTTCCGCAGGACTGGCGAGTATCCTCGAGGAAAATCTTTCACGCCTGGATTTTGTCAGGAGCGTAGAGGTCAATGCCTTAAGCGGCAGCATCCTGTTCTGCTTCGAGGAGGCGGATGCACTGAAGATTGAAGGCCTGGCAGCCTGGCTGCGTGATCATATCTTTGGGCACAGGGGCAGCGCAGATACAGAAGACCGGCTGCCAGATGAGTCGCACGCGGGCAGTGTCACGCGCAGCATCCGCGGCTCGGCCCGCGCTTTTTCCGCCTGGATCAAGCACAGCACGGGCGGCTTGTTTGACATGAGTTCTCTGGCCTCCCTGCTGTTTGGCCTGCGCGGCCTGCGCAAGATGATTATGACACAGACTTCGCCATCAGGCGCGCAGATGCTCTGGTGGGCCTTGTCACTGATGAGAGGCTGGCGAACGGTATAATGTACGGAAGTTGTTATTTTAATCTGCAGGCCAGCCTGCCGCGCGAAGAGCGCGCAAGGCTGGCGGCAGCCATACGCCGCTACCGCATGGTCAAGGCCGTGACGGTAGCGGAGCGGCGCATTCAGATCTGGTATCAGGGACGCCTGCCGGTACGGGAAATCCAGCGCCTGGCCATCGAGACGGTCGAACGCGTCAGGGAAGCAGCCATCAAACCGGCTGACCGCCTCGCGGAGTACCGCCGTGATGCCTTGTTCTCGCTCGCGAGCTTTGCCGGCATGGAAGTCCTGCGCCGCACGCAGCCGCAGCTCTTCCTGAGCCTCAAGGTCGTCAGGAGCCTGCTCGTGCTCGGTATTGCCCGCAAGTTCATCCAGAATGGCGTACAGGGCATGGTCAAGGATCATCAGCCCAATGCTGATACACTGACGGCGACGGCTGTCATCGCTTCGGTACTGGCCGGCAAGCCGGAATCGAGCCTGACGCTGCTTGCCATTTCCAACGGTGCGGAAATGCTGACGAGCTACGCGGCAGAACGCGCGCGCAGCCATATTTCCGGCCTGCTCTCGCTCGATCAGCGCTACGTATGGCTCGTCGATGGAGAGGTCGAGCGCAAGGTACCCGTCGAAGAGGTCAAAGCTGGCGATGTCATCGCCGCGCATACCGGTGAGAAGATCGTCATCGATGGCCGCGTCATCTCCGGCGATGCCGCCATCAATCAGGCATCGATCACAGGTGAGTCCAATCCGGCCATGAAGCACAAGGGCTCGCCCGTATATGCGGGCTCCGTCGTCGAAGCCGGTGAGCTCGTCATTGCCGTGGAGAAGGTCGGCAAGGATACGAGCCTCGCGCACATCGTCCATCTCGTCGAGGAAGCGCAGACGCGCAAGGCGCCGGTGCAGAACTTTGCCGACCAGATGGCCAATTTCCTTGTGCCGGTGTCGTTCCTCGGTGCAGCCATCGTTTATGGCGCGACGCGGGACTGGCAGCGCGTCCTGAATCTCCTGTTCATCGACTTTTCCTGCGGTCTCAAGCTTTCGACAGCCACGGCCATCTCGGCGGCCATCGGCGCAGCCGCGAAGCGCGGCATTCTCGTCAAGGGCGGCAACTACATCGAGGCCCTGGCCGAGACGGATACCGTTGTGCTCGACAAGACGGGCACGCTGACGGTGGGCGTGCCGCAGATTTCCTTTGTCAAGACCGCGCAGGGCGTCACGGAGAAGGAGACGGTCCTGCTCGCCGCTTCGGCAGAGCTGCATTCCGTTCATCCTCTGGCCGTTGCCATTCAGAAATACGTCAAGGAGAAGGACTGGGAGACGCCGCATCATAAGACTTCGAAGACCATTGTGGCGCGCGGCATGCAGGCGGAAGTGCCCGATTTTGAAGGCTTCCACGGCGGTGTGGTCCGCGTGGGCAGCAAGAAATTCCTTGCCGAGCATGGCATCACGGATCCCGAAACGCTCGATGCGGGACTCACGAGCAAGAATCTCCTCTACGTGGCTCGCGATGAACAGCTCATCGGCGTCATCGGCATCGAGGATCCGATTCGTCCCAAGATGAAGAAGACGCTCAATCAGATGCGCCGCTACGGCATTGATGAAATCGTCATGCTCACGGGTGACAGCAAGCCGGTCGCACAGGAAGTGGCCCGCAGCATGGACATCGATTCCTATTATGCGGAAATCCTGCCGGAGGATAAATCCGATTATGTCAACAAGCTCAAGCAGCACGGCACGGTCATGATGGTCGGCGATGGCATCAACGATGCGCCGGCGCTGGCCTTTGCCGACGTCGGCGTGTCGCTCGGCGGCCGCCAGACGGATATCGCCGCGGAGTCTTCGGCTGTCACGATTCATTCGGAGGACCCGTCGAGACTCATGGAGGCTCTGCAGCTCGGCCGCCGCACGATGGATCTCGTGCATCAGAACTTCATGGCGACGATCCTCGTCAACAGTGCGGCGATGCTCCTCGGAGCACTCGGACGCATCAATCCCTTGTGGGCAGCCGTCATCCACAACACGGCTACACTGGCTGTCGTGCTCAACAGCTGCCGCATCCTGCAGCCCGAGCAGCGCACCTTTGTTCGCCGCAAGCGCCGTTGATTCTCTTCATTCTCAAATCATGATTTTTTGGACAGGCTGTTTGCCGCGCGTGTGTTCCACGCGGCAGACGGCCTGCTTTTTTGCGTTGTTTGACGCGATGGTTATTGTTTCTAATTCAGCGGAATTTTTACACAATAAAAAAATTACTTGCACTTTATGATAATAACAAGTATACTGTATTTATAGACGTTCTTTTTCTTAGCATTTTCTGCTTATAGGGAAGCGGACATCTGAAGTTTATTTCTATTTTTAGTAAGGGGATTATCTTATGGAATACCAAGACAAGACACTCACGTGCAAAGAATGTGGTAAAGAATTCATCTTCACCGCTGGTGAGCAGGAATTTTATGCTGAGAAAGGCTTTGAGAACGAACCAGCACGCTGCCGTGATTGCCGCGACAAGCGCCGCCGCAGCCGTGAGGGCGGTGAGCAGCGCAAGATGTACAAGGTCGTCTGCGCAGACTGCGGCAAGGAAACGGAGGTTCCGTTCGAGCCGAAGAACGATCGTCCGGTATACTGCCGCGACTGCTTCAACAAGAGACGCGCACAGTAATCGCATAAAGAAAGACAGGAACCGCAGGGATCTCTCTTGCGATTCTTTATGCAGCATGCTATAATAAACATGCATATGAGCAATGAAGCCCGGGAATGCGTTTCCGGGCTTTCTTTTGTGAAAGGCGATTATTTTGAGAGAGAGGGATTTTGTATGAAGATGAAAAAATTACTGGCTCTCGCAGCTGCCTGTGTCTTCGCTGTTACGGCATTTGCCGGCTGCGGCGGCAATGGCGGGAGCTCCAGCAGCAGTTCCAGCGCGAAGGTCCTGAAAGTTGGTTCTTCCATCGACTTCGCTCCATTCGAGTTCCAGGATGAAGGCCAGAAGGAATACCAGGGCTTCGATATGGATCTCATCCGTGCCGTCGGCAAGGAGATGGGCTACGATGTCGAGATTCAGAACATCGGCTTTGATGGCCTGATCCCGGCCCTGCAGGCCAAGAACATCGATGTCATCATTTCCGGCATGACGATCAACGATGAGCGCAAGGAAAACGTACTCTTCTCGGATCCCTATTATCAGTCCGGCCTGACGATGGTTGTCCGCGCCGATGAGCAGGGCATCAAGAGCTTCCAGGACCTCAAGGGCCACAAGGTTGCGGTCCAGATCGGCACGACGAGTGCTGAGGCCGTCAAGAAGCTCGGCGGCGTCGAGGTCAAGGAGCTCAACACGCCGGCTGACTGCTTCATGGAACTCAAGGCCAATGGCGTCGATGCTGTCGTCAACGACCGTCCGGTCAATGATTACTACATCACCAAGAGCGGTGAGACGGGTGTCAAGGCTCTGCCGGAGCGCCTGACGGCTGAGGATTACGGCATTGCCCTCGCCAAGGACAATACGGAACTCCAGACGAAGATCAACGACGCACTCAAGAAGCTCAAGGAGAACGGCGAGTACGACAAGATCTATGCAAAATGGTTCGGTGAGCAGAAATAATCACGAATCCTGCATAAAAAACACCAAGCCTGATGGCTTGGTGTTTTTCTTTCTATATAAAATATGCGTTGACAGGCCATACGACAGGAAATATAATTAAGTACAGGTTTTTTCTTTTTTCGTTGAATAAATATAACTCGAAATGGTAAGGTGAGAGTACATGCATTTCAATTTTGACCTGGTGGTGAACTCCTTCCCACTGCTGCTGGTGGGTGCAGGCGTTACCATCAAGATTACGGCGCTGTCCGTAGCACTCGGCGTCATCATCGGCCTCTTTGTCGGCATCGCGCGCATATCGCGCATCAAGATTTTACGCGTGCTGTCGGCTGTCTATGTCGATTTCTTCCGTGGCACCCCGCTGCTCGTGCAGATCTTCCTCGTTTACTTCGCGCTGCCGGTCATTACGGGCCAGCGCGTCGATCCGTTTGTCGCCGCCATCGGTTCCTGCGGCATCAACTCCGGTGCATACGTAGCAGAGATCTTCCGCGCCGGCATCCAGTCCATCGACAAGGGGCAGATGGAAGCCGGCCGTTCCCTCGGCATGACATGGGTACAGACGATGCGCTACATCATTGTGCCACAGGCCTTCAAGCGCGTCATCCCGCCGCTCGGCAATGAGTTCATCGCTTTGCTGAAGGATTCGTCACTCGTATCGGTCATCGGCTTTGAAGAGCTCACGCGCCGTGGTCAGCTCATCATCGCCAAGACGTACGGTTCCTTGGAAATCTGGATCAGTGTAGCGGTCATCTACCTGGCCATGACGCTGACGATTTCCCGCTTTGTCGCTTATCTCGAGAGGAGGTATCAGACGGATGATCGCCATTGAGAATCTGAAGAAATCATTCGGTGAGGTGGAGGTCCTGAAGGGCATTGACCTCGATATCAAGGAAAAGGAAGTCGTGGTCATCATCGGTCCGTCCGGTTCCGGCAAGAGCACCCTGCTGCGCTGCATGAATTACCTGGAACAGCCGACGTCCGGCAAGGTCAGCGTCGATGGCATCGTCCTCGACGGCGAGGCCAACATCAATAAGGTGCGTGAGGAAGTCGGCATGGTATTCCAGCGCTTCAACCTCTTCCCGCATATGACGGTGCTCCAGAATATCATGCTTGCACCGATGAAGGTCCGCCACATCAAGAAGGAGGAGGCCCAGGAGACGGCCAAGACCCTCCTCGCCCGCGTCGGCCTGGCAGACAAGGCGGATTCGTATCCGAACCAGCTTTCAGGCGGTCAACAGCAGCGCGTGGCCATCGCCCGTGCCCTTGCCATGAAGCCGAAGGTCATGCTGTTCGACGAGCCGACCTCGGCGCTCGATCCTGAGATGGTCGGCGAAGTTCTCGATGTCATGCGCAAACTGGCGGAAGAGGGCATGACGATGGTCATCGTCACGCACGAGATGGGCTTTGCCCGTGAAGTCGGCGACCGCCTGCTGTTCGTCGACGACGGCCGCATCATCGAGCAGGGTGATCCGAAGGAAGTATTTGAGCATCCGCAGGAGGAGCGCACGCGCTCGTTCCTCTCGAAGGTCCTCTGATCCTCGAACAAATGTATAAGACCCTCTTATGATCCTCATATCGTAATGTAATTTGACAGTTGCATGGCGAGTCAGTATAATTGGAATTAGTCAGCATCGTGCTGATTCGGGAGGCTGTTTTGGCCTCGGTTACATTGTTTTAGGGGGAATCATTATGGTTGGCAAAGTAAAATGGTTCAGCGCTGAGAAAGGCTACGGCTTCATTGCACGTGAAGACGGCGATGATGTGTTCGTTCACTTCTCCGCGATCCAGGATGAAGGCTTCAAGACGCTCAACGAGGGTCAGGATGTCGAATTCGACATCGTTGAAGGTGCAAGAGGTCCGCAGGCAGCAAATGTCATCAAGACGGCCTGATAATATTTGTCTTTAACCAGCCCAGGCTTTGGCCTGGGCTTTCGTTTTGCATTTTTTGTTGAGTTTTTGTTATTTTTTAATGAAATATTCCGATTTCAAGCAGGGATTCGTGAGGCCTTGGCGAATACATATCATATAATCAGAAGCAATCCCCTGTCGGACCAGGCTTCTTGTATAGGATATCATGCAGCGGCATTCTCCGCTGCAGAAATAAGAAAGGGGATGTGTCTTATGGCAACATTCACTGTAAGAGGCAAGAATATCGAGATCACTCCGTCCCTGCGGGAATATGTGGAGAAACGTGTCGGCAAAGTCACGAAATACTTCGATAATGTCGGCAACATCACGGTGCTCCTGACGGTGTCGAAAGGCCGTCATACGGTTGAGGTGACAGTGCCGATTCAGGGTGGCGTGCTGCTTCGCGGTGAGGAATCGACGATGGATATGTACACATCGATCGATCTCGTGGTGGAAAAGCTCGAGCGTCAGATTCACAAACAGAAGACGAAACTTGCCCGCCGCTTCCGTGCCGGTGGTTTCAAGGCCGACGAGTTCAAGTCGACGCCGCTTCCGGATGTGCGGGATGAAGGCGATACGTACAATGTCGTCAAGACGAAGCACTTTATTGTGAAACCGATGGATGTTCAGGAAGCCATCATGCAGATGAATCTCCTGAATCACAACTTCTTTGTATTCCGCGATGCGGAGACGGAGGATGTCAATGTCGTCTATCGCCGTAACGATGGCAATTATGGTCTGATTGAGTCGAGTAACTGACACAACCCCATATCGCATGCGCGCATGAATTTCTGCAGGGCCGCCGCATCCAGACAGATGGATGCAGCGGCCCTTTTCTATGCCGGCAGGGACAGGCTGCCGGCTGAAGGGAATGGCTTTATCCTGATTTGCCAGCATCAAGGGAGCTGCGGTATAATAAAGTTCATTCATATATAGTTGACGCAGCAGGATAAGGGAAAGGAAGGCATGAGAGGATGAAGCGAGTAATCATCAATGCGGATGATTTTGGCCGCCACGCCGCCATCAATGAGGCCGTGGAGCTGGGGGTCATGCACGGTTGTCTGCGTTCGGCCACGGTCATGGCCGGAGGCGGTGCGTTTGAAGGTGCCATCGACATCGCAAGGCGTCACCCGGAACTCGGCCTGGGCATCCACTTTACGCTGGTCGATGACAAACCGGTTCTTCCGCCCTCGGAGGTGCCAAGCCTTGTCACGCCGGACGGACGCTTTTATGATAATCACCTGCTCTTCGTCAAGCATTATCTGCGCGGCGGCGTGCGCCTTGAGGAGGTGCGCGCGGAACTCGGCGCACAGCTCCGGAAGGTAGAGCGCACGGGCGTGCCGCTCTCGCATGCGGACAGTCATCAGCATATGCATACGCTGCCGGGAATCCTCCGCGTCGTGCTGGATCTTTGCGGGCAAGGGGGCATCAATGCCATGCGTGCGCCGCGCACGCCTCTCCTGGCCGGGGATTTCGGCGGGGCCGGTCAGCTTATCGGGCGTCTGGGGCTCGGGACCCTGGCGCGCCTGGCAGCTTTTTGCGCCAAGCGCCATCACATCGCTGTGCCGGATCACTTTGGCGGCATTGTGGCGGGCGAGGCCGTCAGTGAACCCTTTCTCATCAAGACTTTGCAGGGCTTGTCTTCCGGCACGACGGAAATCATGATGCATCCGGGCACGAAGAATGCGCCTTTGCAGGAAGCCTGCCGCTGGCAGCATGACTTTGAGGCTGAGCTTGCGGCCATCCTGTCGCCGAAGGTCAGGGCCGTGCTGGCCCGGGAAAAGATAGAGGCCGTGAATTTCCGCGCCTTGTATGAGAAAACGCGGGCTTGACGCGGTCCGGGCGCTTCATTGACTTCTATTCGGCAGTCTGATAATATTGTAAGGTAGGTTAACTGTAGGACAGGACGTACTGTCCACACCGGACATGAAGGAGTGATTTGGTTGCTGGGATTCATCAAACGATTCTTAGGTGACAATAACGATAAAGAGATTGCCCGTTACCGCAAGGTGGTCGAGAAGATCAATGCGCTGGAGCCTCAGATGCAGGGGCTGACGGACGATAAGCTGACGGGCTATACGAATATATTCCGTGAGCGCATCGCGAACGGCGAAACGCTCGAAGATATCCTGCCGGAAGCGTTTGCCGTGGTGCGCGAGGGATCGCGCCGCGTGCTCGGCATGCGCCATTTCGATGTACAGCTCATCGGCGGCATGTGCCTGCATGAGGGCAAGATCGCCGAGATGCGCACCGGTGAAGGCAAGACGCTCGTCGCGACACTGCCGGTTTACCTCAATGCGCTGACGGGGAAAGGTGTTCATGTCATCACGGTCAACGATTACCTGGCACGCCGCGACAGCGAGGAGATGGGCCGTCTTTACCGGTACCTCGGCCTGACGGTTGGCCTCGTCGTACACGATATGGATTTCCCGGAGCGCAAATTCGCCTACAGCCGTGACATCACCTTCGGCACGAACAACGAGTTCGGTTTCGACTACCTGCGCGACAACATGGTCATCTATCCTGAGCAGATGGTACAGCGTGATCTGCATTATGCCATCGTCGATGAGGTGGATTCCATTCTTATCGATGAGGCGCGTACACCGCTCATCATCTCGGGCCCCGGTGCCAAGTCGACGGATATGTATGCCGTCATGGCCAAGGCCGTGGCCGGCCTCAAGGAAGGCATCGACTACACGGTCGATGAGAAGCAGAAGACGGTTGCGCCTGCCGACAACACGATCCCGAAGGTCGAAAAGATTCTCGGCATCAACAACCTCTATGCACCGGAGAACATCGAGCTCTCACATTGCTTCACGGCTGCCCTGCGCGCCAAGGCACTCATGAAGCGCGACCGCGATTACGTCGTGCGCAACGGCGAGATTATCATCGTCGATGAATTCACGGGCCGCCTCATGGAAGGCCGCCGCTATTCCGACGGCCTGCACCAGGCCATTGAGGCCAAGGAGGGCGTCAAGATTCAGCGCGAAAGCCAGACGCTCGCCACCATCACGTTCCAGAACTACTTCCGCATGTACGAGAAGCTTGCGGGAATGACGGGTACGGCCAAGACGGAAGAGGACGAGTTCCTCAAGATCTACAATCTGCCGGTCATCGTGGTGCCGACGAACAAGCCGGTCATCCGCATCGATTACCCGGATCTCATCTATAAGACGAAGCGCGCGAAGTACAAGGCGGTCGGACGGGCTGTCGAGGACCTTCACCGCAAGGGGCAGCCAGTCCTCATCGGCACGACGTCCATCACGCAGTCGGAAGAACTCAGCGCCATCCTTCATAAGCACGGCATTCCCCACAATGTCCTCAACGCCAAGTTCCATGAGAAGGAAGCGGAAATCATCGCCGGTGCCGGTCAGAAGGGCGCGGTGACGATCGCGACGAACATGGCCGGCCGCGGTACGGATATTAAGCTCGGCGAGGGTGTGCCGGAGCTCGGCGGCCTCTTTATCATCGGTACGGAGCGCCACGAATCCCGCCGCATCGATAATCAGCTGCGCGGCCGTGCCGGCCGTCAGGGCGATCCGGGTGCTTCGCGCTTTTATCTGTCGCTCGAGGATGATCTGCTGCGCCTCTTCGCCTCGGACCGCATCTCGGGCATCATGGACAAGCTAGGCATGGATGAGGATGAACCGATTGAGCACAAGCTCATCACCAACTCCATCGAACACGCGCAGAAGAAGGTCGAAGCGCGCAACTTCGATATCCGCAAGCACGTCCTCGAGTACGATGATGTCATGAATCAGCAGCGCGAGGTCATGTACGGTGAGCGCCGCAAGATCCTGCTCGGCGAGAACCTGCGCGAGAACATTATGGGCATGGTCAAGCACATCATCCGCGCGGAGATGGATCAGTATGCCAATGCTCAGCTCTATCCGGAGGAATGGCAGCTCGACGGCCTCATCGAGGACGCGGAGAAGATTTACGCACCGCAGGGCCGCCTCAAGAAGGAGGAACTCGCGGAGATGAGCCGCGACGAGCTGCAGGAATGCCTCGAGAAACTCGCGGAGGAAGGTTATCACAACCGCGAGCTGCTCTTCGGCGAGGAGAATATGCGCGAGCTCGAGAAGGTTGTCATGCTGCGTGTCGTCGATACGAAGTGGATGGAACACCTCGATCACATGGATATGCTGCGCGACGGCATCAACCTGCGCGCCTATGGCCAGCGCAACCCGCTCGTCGAGTACAAGATTGAAGCACTCGACATGTTCGAGGAGATGGAAGCTGCCATCCAGGATCAGATTGCCTCGCTCATGTATCACGTCAGCATCGTGACGCCGGAGCAGCAGGCGGCTGCCGAGGAGCAGAAGCCCGCTTCGGAACAGGACAAGGCCAAGATGGAGGAAACCATCAAGAAGCAGAAGTCGCAGCTTGAAGATCATCTGCAGAATGCCCAGGCTTCGCATGGCGATGAGGTCAGTGCGGCCGAAGCACACAAGAAGCCGGTTACGAACGACGGCAAGAAGGTCGGGCGCAACGATCCCTGCCCGTGCGGCAGCGGCAAGAAATACAAGAACTGCTGCGGCAAGAATGCCTGAGCATCCTGTAAAGCAGCCGGCTGTCAGTCGATAAGGGCCGCAGGGCCTTGGGAATGGAAAGAAAGGATATCATGTTAGAAGATTTGAAACCGCGTCTCGGCGAGCTCAAGGAAAAGCTGGACCAGATGGGCGTGTCCCTCGAAGTCCCCGCCAAAGAAGAGAAGATTGCCGAGCTCGAATACAAGATGGGTGAGCCGACGTTCTGGGACGATGCGGAAAAGGCTCAGAAAATCAATCAAGAACTCAATGACGTCAAGATCAGCGTGGATAAGTACAAGCATCTCGTCTCGAAGTTCGAGGATGCCCAGACCCTCTGGGAGATGGGCATGGAGGAACAGGATGAGAGCATGGAAGCCGATGTCAAGGCTGAGCTCGATGCTGTAGCGGAGGGCCTTGAGGCCCTGCAGCTCGAGGTGCTGCTCTCGGGTCCCTACGACGCCAACAATGCCATCCTGACGCTGCATGCCGGTGCGGGCGGAACGGAAGCCCAGGACTGGACGCAGATGCTGCTGCGCATGTACGGCCGCTGGGCGGAGCGTCATGGCTTCTCCGTCGAGACGGCAGATCTCCTGCCGGGCGATGAAGCCGGCGTCAAGAGCGCGACGCTCTTTATCAAGGGCCACAATGCCTACGGCTTCCTCAAGTCGGAAAAGGGCATCCACCGCCTCGTCCGCATTTCGCCGTTTGATGCGCAGGCACGCCGTCACACGTCGTTTGCGGCCTGCGACATCATGCCGGAAATCGACGATAATGTCGAGGTCAACATCAACATGTCGGATGTGCGCGTCGATACGTACCGCGCATCGGGCGCCGGCGGACAGCATATCAACAAGACGTCTTCGGCCGTCCGCATGACGCATGAGCCGACGGGCATCGTCGTGCAGTGCCAGAATGAGCGCTCGCAGCTGCAGAATCGCGAGCAGTGCCTCAAGATGCTGCGCGCCAAGCTCTTTGAGCTCGAAATGGAGAAGAAGGAAGCGGAGCTTGCCAAGCTCGAGGGCGATCAGCAGAAGATCGAGTGGGGCAGCCAGATCCGCTCCTACGTCTTCCAGCCGTACACGATGGTCAAGGATCATCGCACGAACGTCGAGACGGGCAATGTCCAGGCCGTCATGGATGGCGATATCGACATGTTCATCCGCGCGTTCCTCGCGGCGAAGGCAAATCACGAAATCTAAAAGAATCCATCTGGGGAGTCAGGGGCCAAGCTTCTGGCTCCTCGTTCCATTGACAGGCGACTGTGAGGGATGAAATTGCGAAAAACCTTGACTATTGCGGGCTTGTTCTTCATAATATTAATCGTGCTCGGCGAGCTGCTGCTTCCCTCCCTGGCGGAGGAGACGACGGCATCGCGCCTGTCCCGTAAATTTGCGACAAATGATGTTGAGGTGGCCTTGTCTTCAACGCCGCGGCTCCTGTTGGCAGCCGGCCATGCGGACCATCTCAGCGTTGTGGTGCGCAACGGCAGGATCGGGCAGCTGCGCGCCCGGGAGCTCAAGCTCACCGGCAGCGATGCGCAGATTGACTGCGGCGAACTCTTCCATGGCAATCTGAAGCTCGAGGAAGGCCGCGATCTTTCTCTTATCGGCACGTTTGATGCGGAGGGACTGCGCGAGGCGCTGGCCGCAAAGCTCAAGCAGGCCGATAACCTGCAGGTGGCCATCACCGATGACAACATTGTGGCGACTGCCGATGCGAAGGTCTTTGGCCGCAGGACAAGCCTTTCGCTCGTGGGTCATATGACAGCGGAAGATGGCTCGCTTTATTTTGTGACGGATCAGCTCGAGGTGACGGATTCGCCCTTTGGTTCTGCGAAACTCGGCGATCTGGTGAATAAGATCCAGCTCGTCAAACCAGAACAATTGCCACTGGGCATGCAGGTGCAGCGTGTGGAACAGAACGCCGGCACCATCCTGATTGTGGCGGAGGAAACTGCGCGGAATTGATGTGCGCAGGGAATGTGATGAGATAAGGTGGTTTTTGGCAAATGAAGGATTTCAAATACAATCGGTGGCTCATCGCCGTCATCGTGGTCGGCCTGCTGGCAGCCCTTGTGATCGGGTTCCAGCGCCATGGTGTGGAGCAGGCCAACCGGCAGGTCGACATGGCCATCGATTATGAAGGCCTCAAGGAACTCGCACAGCGCGAAGGCCTGCCGGAAGATGTCGTGCTTCAGCAGGCCAGGGAGGCGGGCATCACCTCGCTGGCCGTCTATGAGACGACATTCAAGAAGCTCAATGAAAACGGCAAGGCGACGGCACTGCCGGGCAGCCAGATCCTGGCAAGCTACCATGCCGGTACGCTTTCCGATCCTGTCTGGCGCCAGCTCGTGGCATCGGGAAAAATCCAGGGCAGTGAGGTCTACGTCGTGGGCAATGATCCGCAGACGTACCGCGAGGTCAAGGAAGACCTGCTGCGCCGCCTCGGCCCGGACCGCGTGACAGCCCTGACGGTTGGTTCTGAGGAAGTCCTTGCTGTCAAGGCACATTACGAATCCTTCCTCAAGATGAATCTCGGCATGCCGACGGATGAGATGAAGACGGTAAATGATGCCGGGTTCTATGTCCTCGCGCGTCCGAGCAATTATGAGGAATGCACGCCGGATGATGTCAAGGCGGTGTTCCAGCGTCTCGAGGGCTTCAAGATCTCTGAGATCGTATTTTCCGGCAATCAGTCCCTCGGTGCGCCCAAAGCCCTGCAGACGACCATCGATGAAATGAAGGACCGCGGCATCAACCTCGGCCTCATCGAGGCGACGACTCAGCTGCAGTTCTACAAGCAGGATGGCATGGAAGAGATCGCCAAGGGACTCGGCTACGATCATGTGGCACGCTTGTACGCCATCCCGAAGGATGAACAGCCGAAGCTCAAGATCGATACGGCTGTTGAACGCTGGTCGAATACGGATGAGGAACGCAACATCCGCATCGATCTTCTGCGCATCTACGATAAACCGTCGCCGAACATGAGCCTCCTGAAGACGAATATGGAGTACTTCAAAGCCACGCATGACAAGCTCGTGGCGCATGGCTACACCATCGGACCGGCCGGCACGTTTACCCTCTACAATCCGTCTGTCATCCTGCGCGCGCTCGTCGTGCTCGGCGTCGCGGCAGCCGGTGTGCTCTATCTGTCGCTCGTCATCCCGCGCCTCAATGCGCGTCCTCGCTACCAGTATATCCTGTTCGTGATCTTCGGCCTTCTGGCGGCCGTGCCGGTACTCATGGGCAACGGCTCGAAGATCCGCGTGGTTGCGGCCCTGGCCAGTGCCAACGTGTTCCCGGCGCTTGCCGTCATCTTCCAGCTGGACCGCGTGCGCGCCTTCCGGGAGAAGACCCGCATCCACATCGTGCGCCTGATCGTGACGGCAGCCATCGCCCTCTTCGTGACAGGAGCACTTTCGTATATCGGTGCAGCGTATCTCTCCGCTTCGCTGGCGGATACGCAGTACTTCCTTGAATTCAACATCTTCCGCGGCATCAAGCTGACGTTTGTGCTGCCCATCATCCTCGTGGCCATTGCCTTCCTGCAGCGTTTCGATATCTTCGACGGCCGCATGGATGACACGCAGGGTGTGATGGAACAGCTCAAACGAATCCTGGACATGCCCGTCCGCGTCAAGACCCTCATCGGCCTCTTCATCATTCTCGTGGCCGGTATCGTTTTCGTTGCCCGCAGCGGCCATACATCCGGCATGCCGGTTTCGCAGACGGAACTCCGCTTCCGCGCCTTCCTCGAGCAGGCCTTCTACGCCCGCCCGCGCACGAAGGAGCTTTTGATCGGCCATCCGGCCTTCATGCTGGCGGCGATGGCTGTGCTGCGCAAATGGCCGACCATGGTCTTCTTTGCCCTAGTTCTCGTTGCGACGATTGGTCAGGGGTCGATGGTTGAGACGTTTGCGCACATGCGCACGCCGGTTTATATGTCGTTCATGCGCGGCATCGGCGGCATTGTACTCGGTGCCGGTATCGGCGCCGCAGCCATGATCCTGGTCGAGCTCTGGCAGACCATCATGGCCAGAGCCCATAAAGCCCATGAAAAGGAGAGAAATGCAGACTGATGGAGAAACGGATTGTCGTATCGGGATATTACGGCTCCAAGAATGCCGGGGATGAGGCCATGCTGGCCGCCATGCTCGAGGTTCTGGGGGATCTCGACCCAAAACTTCATATCACGGTGATCTCGGCAAATCCTGCTGATACAAGCCGCCGCCATGGCGTCGACTCCGTTTCCTGGCTCCGTATCCCTGCGATTATCCGGGAACTCTATCACGCGGACATGCTCATAAGCGGCGGTGGCAGCCTCCTGCAGAATGTCACGAGCCGCCGGAGCCTCTATTATTACCTGGCCATCATCTTCCTGGCCCTGCTCATGGGCAAGAAGGTCATGCTCTATGCACAGGGTATCGGCCCCATCATCGGCAGACTCGCAGAATCCGCCATGCGCGTGATTGGCAACCGCGTCGATCTCATCACCGTGCGCGACAAGGGGTCGCTTGCGGAACTTTCGCGCCTCGGCATCACGAAGCCCGTGATCGAGTGCACGGCGGACCCCGTATTGGCCATCCATCCTGTCGACAAGGCGGCAGGACGGGCCATCTTTCATGCCTATCACGCCGATGGGGCAAAGCCGGTGGTCGGTATTTCCGTCCGCGACTGGCAGCATGAAACGCATTTCAAGGAGGTCATGGCGGAGGTATCCGACCGCATCGTGCGTGAACTCTCGGCCCGTGTGGTCTTCCTGCCCATGCAGTTTCCGGAGGACGTGCGGGCTGCCAAGTCGATTGCGGCCCTGACGAAGGAGCCGTGCACGGTGCTCAACGATGAGTATACGACGAGTGAGTTTCTGTCGCTTGTCGGCAATATGGACCTGATGATTGCCATCCGCCTGCACGCTCTGATTTTTGCCGGTGTCATGGGCGTGCCGATGATTGGCATCTCGTATGATCCGAAGATCGACCGTTTCCTGGATTCCATCGGGGAGCAGCCGGCCGGCAGCCTGGATACGATCACCGCTGACGAGCTCATGCGGGAGGTGCGCCGCAAATGGCATGACAAGGCTGCCTTCCGCAGGAAGAATGCTGAGTTGCTGTCGGTGCTGCGCAGCCTCGCGGCGCGCAATGCGGAGCTGGCATTGAACCTCATAGAGGATTGAGAACAATCGCAAGAGGACTCCGCCGGGGTCCTCTTTTGTGCATCTTAGTATTTGGACAGCTGGAGGAATTTCATTCATGATCCACATGCGCAATGTATCGAAGATTTACGGCAATGGCACGGCCGCACTCGACCATGTCAGCGTCGATATCGAGGCCGGAGAATTCGTCTTTATTGTCGGTGCCAGCGGTGCGGGCAAGTCGACATTCATCAAGATGCTGTTTCGTGAGGAGCTGCCGACGAAAGGCAGGCTCATCGTCAACGGACGCGATGTCGTCCACATGAAGCGTTCCGAGGTCCCGTACCTGCGGCGCGGGCTGGGCGTCATCTTTCAGGATTATCGTCTGCTGCCCGACAAGACGGTCTTTGAGAATGTGGCTTTTGCCATGCAGGTCATCGAGGCCCCTCGCCGGCTGATGCAGCGCAGCGTCAACGCCGTGCTCGATGTTGTGGGGCTGCGCGACAAGTACCGCTGTTTTCCCTCCCAGCTCTCAGGCGGCGAGCAGCAGCGCGTGGCAATTGCCCGGGCCATCGTCAACGACCCGGCCATCGTCATCGCGGATGAGCCGACGGGCAATCTCGACCCCGAGACGAGCTGGGATATCATGGATATCTTCAACCGCATCAATCTGGCCGGCACGACCATCGTCATGGCCACGCACGACAAGACCATCGTGGATACTATGCAGCGCCGCGTCATCGCCATCGAAGACGGACACATCGTGCGCGACGAAGAACGAGGAGGATATGGCTATGAAGCTTAGGACCAGCGAGTATTTCATCCAGGAGGTATTCCGCTCGCTCAAGCGCAATAACTGGATGACTTTTGCGTCCATCGGCACGGTCACGGTTTCCCTGTTCGTGCTCGGCGTCTTTTTGCTGCTCGTGCTCAATATGAACCGCCTGGCCTCGACGCTGGAATCCCAGGTGCAGATCAGCGTCTATTTGGAAGACGGCCTGACGGAAGCTGGCAAGGGAACGCTGCAGCAGGACATCGAAGGTCTTGCGGGCATCGATACGGTCACGTATGTTGACAAGACAGAGGCGGAGAAGCGCCTGCGGGAGCGGCTGGGCGAACAGGGCTACCTGCTCGATGCGCTCGGCGACGAGAATCCGCTGCCCGATTCTTTTGAAGTGACGGTTGCTGATCCGGCCTTCGTCGAGACGGCCGCCGGGACCATCGGGCAGCTTGAGGGCGTGGAGGAGGCCCGTTACGGGCAGGATGTCGCCACGCACCTCTTTGACATCACGCGACTCATCCGGATTTTCGGCCTCGTGCTCATGGTGCTCCTGTGCGGTGCGACACTTTTCATCATCTCGAATACCATCCGGCTCACCGTCTTCGCGCGGCGCAAGGAAATCGCCATCATGAAGTACGTGGGCGCGACGGACTGGTTCATCCGCTGGCCGTTCCTGCTCGAGGGCGTCGTCATGGGCTTTGCCGGCGGCCTGCTCGCAGCTCTGGTGCTTCGGAGTTTCTATGCGGCTATGACGGCCAAAATTTACGATACGCTGGCCTTTTTCCCGCTGATGCCGCAGTATCCGTTCATGAATTACGTGACGCTTGGCATCCTCGCAGCCGGCATCTTCATCGGAGCCCTGGGGTCGACCATTTCGCTCAAGCGCTTCCTGAAGGTCTGAATGACAGGTGGGAAAGGGACAGGAAAGATGGGAGTGTGTCACGTGCATCAGCATGTATGGAAAGCCTGGCGGCAGCGAGGGACAGGCGTCTGCCTTGCAGTCTGCCTCCTCCTGCAGCCGGCGGCCTTGTCTGCGGCGGCGCTGACCAATAACGGCGAGAGCTACGAGGATCAGGCTGCCGGCAAGCTGCGCCAGAGCAATGAATTGCAGCAGAAGATCGACAACGTTTCGGAGGAAAAGCGGGCTATCGATGAAGCGGCCGATGCGGCCATCAAGGAGCATCAGGCGCGCAAGGCTGAGCTCGACGCGACGGAAGCGCGCATGAAGGAGAATGAAGATACGCTGCAGGGACTGCAGAAGGATTACGACGACAAGCGGCAGGCACTCGGCAAACGCGTGCGCGATATCTACATCCACGGTCAGATCTCGTATCTCGACGTGCTCTTCGGGGCCAAGGATTTCAACGACCTGATGACGCGCATGGACCTTCTGAAGCGTATCATCCGGCGCGATTACAACCTCGTGACCGAGGTCGCCGCCGTCAAGGATCAGCTGGAGCTGGCGCAGGCCGAGCTTGAAAAGGACCGGGAGACGCAGGCGGAACAGGAAAGCCGGGCGCATAAGGCACGGCTGGACATGGAGGAAAAGGTCGGCCGTCAGCAGGCGCTCATCGAACGCCTCAAGACGGATAAGGCCCTCATCGATCAGCAGTATGAGGAACTCATGGCGGCCTCGCGCCAGGTCGGTGCGATGATCCGTGAGCGCGGCGATGGCGGCGTGCAGGCGTCGGGGTCCGGCGCGATGATCTGGCCCATTTCCGGACCCGTCACGTCGGAATTCGGCTGGCGGGTTCACCCGATCACCGGCTCGCAGCGCTTTCACAGCGGCGTCGATATCGGCGGTGATTACGGCCAGAGCGTCCATGCGGCGCAGAGCGGCACGGTCGAGTATGCGGGCTGGATTTCCGGCTATGGCAACGCCGTCATCATCAATCATGGCGGCGGCATCACGACGCTCTACGGTCACAATCAGTCGCTGGCTGTTTCCGAAGGGCAGTCCGTGAGCCAGGGACAGACCATTGCCTACTGCGGCTCGACAGGCAATTCCACCGGACCGCACTGTCATTTCGAGGTGCGCCGGAACGGCGAGCCCGTCAGCCCGTATTCCTATTTGTGAGAAAGATAAGGAATGGATCAAATGTATTACATGAGCAAGAAAAAAATCATCATCGGCATCGTCGTGACGGCCATCATCTCCGCCTGCCTGACCATCGGCGGCCTCTGCTTTGCCCTGGGTATAAATGTCCGGCAGGCTGGCGACCTCGCGCGTTTTTTCGGTGTCAAGCATTTCATTGAGGCGCGCTATGTCAATGAGGTGGATGATTCCCAGCTGATGGACGGTGCGATTTCCGGCATGGTGCAGTCGCTCGGGGATCCGCACTCCATCTACATGAAGGCCGATATGTACCAGCAGCTCAAGGAACACACCGAGGGCGAGTTCGGCGGTATCGGCGTGACCATGGGCTTCAAGGACAACAAGGTCACGATCATCTCGGTTCTGCCCGATACGCCGGGCGAGAAGGCGGGGCTTGCCGCCGGCGATGAGATCATGGCCGTCGACGGCACGCCGGTGTCGGAACTGCAGCCTGAAGAGGTCGCCATGCACATTCGCGGTGAGGTGGGCACGCATGTCACGTTGACCATCAGCCGCGATGGCAGCGAGAGCGATTACGATATCGAGCGCGCGACCATCAAGATTGAGACGGCCAAAGGCAAGATGCTCGCGGACGGCATGGGCTATATCCGCATTGCCTCGTTCAGCGAGAACACGGACAAGGAATTCAAGGCGGCTTACGATGAGCTCGAGGCGCAGGGCATGAAGGGGCTCATCATCGATCTGCGCGAGAATCCCGGCGGCCTCGTGACAAGCTGCGTCAACATCGCGAATATGGTGGTGCCGAAGGGGCCCATCGTATCCGTTGTCGAGCGCGACGGCTCGAAGGAAGTCCATGAGTCGAAGCTTGAGGAAGAGAAGTATCCGATTGTGGTCCTCATTGATGGCAACAGTGCCAGCGCGTCCGAGATCCTGGCGGGGGCCCTGCAGGATACGGGGGCGGCGACCATCGTGGGCACGAAGTCTTACGGCAAGGGCTCGGTACAGGTCGTCATGCCGATGTTCCACAACGACGCCTTGAAGCTCACGATTGCCAAGTATTACACGCCGAATGGCCGCTGCATCGACGGTATCGGCATCGAGCCGGATGTCGCGATTGACTTCCAGCAGGGCGATACGACGGATGTACAGCTTGAAAAGGCCGAAGAAGTCCTGCGTGAGAAGATGCAGTGATGCGATCTGGCGCAGCACAAGCGTATCGATAAGAGAACGGCGCTGCCGTGCGGAGAATCCGTGCGGCAGCGCCGTTTTCTGTTTTTTTATGGGTAGGCCGTCAGGCATGCTGCTTTTCCGTGTACGCCAGCAGGCAGGTGAGGAAATCCTCGCCGTATTTTTTGAGCTTGTGCTCGCCGATGCCTCTGACTTCGCGCATCTCCTCCGCCGTCTGGGGCAGCCGCTCGCACATGCCGCGCAGCGTGGCATCGGAGAAGACGAGGTAGGGCGGGATGCGGTCGCGCATGGCGATGGATTTGCGCAGCGCGCGCAATTCCTCAAAGAGGCCCGCATCTTCGGATACGGTGGTTTCTTCTTCGTGCGGTACGGACTGAAAGACTTGTGCCCTGCCGCGCAGCACATCGTAGGCTGGCGGCTTCAGCACGACGACGGGATAGCGGCTTTCCGTGAGGCCGAGGTAATCGGTTGCGATGAAGCGCTGGATGAGCAGCTTGATGTCGGAGATGCTGCGCTCTTTCATGAGGCCGTAAGTGGACAGTTCGTCGAGGTGCAGCTCGCGCACGCGGCTGTTGGCGGAGCCCTTGAGCACCTGTGCGACGAGTGTCAGGCCGAAACGTTCGTGCATGCGGTAGACGCAGGAGAAGACCTTCTGAGCATCGATGGTCACATCGCATTTCTCCAGGCCGGCCCTGCAGTTGCCGCAGTTGCCGCACGCCGCCTCACCGCCTGTTTCGCCGAAGTAGTGGATGATGAAATGGCGCAGGCATTCGGGCGTATGGCAGTAATCGACCATCTTCTGCAGGCGGCCGAGATTGTAGCGTTTGCGCTCGTCATCTTCCGTCGAAACGTCGATGAGATACTTCTGCGTCATCGTATCCTGCGGGGAGAAGAGCAGGATGCAGGTGCCGGGCTCGCCGTCGCGGCCCGCGCGTCCGGCTTCCTGATAATAGGCCTCGATGCTGCGCGGCATGTTGTAGTGGATGACGAAGCGCACGTTGCTCTTGTCGATGCCCATGCCGAAGGCATTCGTCGCGACGATGACCTGTACGTTGTCGTAGAGGAAGTCGTCCTGCGCTTTCTCGCGTTCTGCATCGCTGAGGCCTGCATGATAGCGTCCGACCGCCAGGTGCTTCCTCGCGAGCAGGCTGTAGAGCGCATCCACTTCCTTGCGTGTGGCCGCGTAGATGATGCCGGCTTCATGCGGGTGCTTCCGGAGGTAGCGCTCGACGAAGCGCTTCTTGTCCTCTCCGCGGCGCACTTCGAAGTAGAGATTGGGGCGGTCAAAGCCCGTGACGTGGACATCGGGATGCACGAGGCCCAGCAGGGCGATGATGTCGTCGCGGACCTCCGGCGTGGCCGTTGCCGTGAAGGCGGCGACGAGCGGACGGCGCGGCAGGGCCGCGATGAATGGTGCAATCTGGCGGTAGCTCGGCCGGAAATCGTGGCCCCACTGGGAGAGACAGTGTGCTTCATCGACGGCGACCATCGAGATGGGCTGCCGCTCGACGATATGCTGGAAGTAACTCGTATCCAGCCGTTCCGGTGCGATGTAGACGAGCTTGTAACGGCCCTGCTCCATGCCGTGCAGGCGCTCGTCGGCCTCAGAAGGGGAAAGGGAACTGTTGAGGAAGGTGGCGGGAATGCCCTGCTCGACAAGGTCGTCGACCTGATCCTTCATCAGGGAAATCAATGGGGAAATCACGAGTGTCAGGCCGGGAAAAATCAGTGCGGGAATCTGGAAACAGATGGATTTCCCCGCGCCCGTCGGCATGACGGCCACGGTGTCGCGGCCGTGGAGCAGGCTGCGTATGACGGGCTCCTGCGCTGGGCGGAACGATGGATAGCCGTAATAATGGCGCAGGAGTTCCCGGGCTTTCTCGAAGTATGGATCGCTCATCACAATACCTCCTGTCTGGATAGCGTGGGAACAAATGTATTAGGAATGAATATGAAAATCATGTGCGATATGTTTAGATATTCCTTTAATGTATGTCTAATACAATCATAGGATAATGATAACGCTATTATCCTATCATACCCGTATGATGAATCTATGGCAATACCAGGAAATGTGGTATGATGGAAGAAGTTGACATAATTTCATTATCATATCGAAAAAAAGAGAGAATTTCATAGTTTGATTGGTTCGAGGAGGACAAGGTTTCATGAAGGAAAGATGTCATGGCAAGACAGCCGCGCTGCTTTTGGGCGCGATGTTCCTGGGCGCGCCGCATGGCTGGTGTGCCGATCTGTCGTTGCAGGATGCCATTGATATGGCATTGTCACAGAACACAGGGCTGCGGATCACGCAGAAGGATGAGATTGCCTCGCAGGCGGCACTCGACGAGGCAAAGGGTCAGAACGGGATTTCGGTTTCTGCTTCGGATTCGCTCTCTGGCAGCAAGAAGAATGGGCAGGAACAGAGCTCCTCGAACAGTCTGAGCGTGAGCGGTTCCCTGCCGCTCTACACGGGCGGAGTCAATGAGGCCAACATCAAGAAGAGCGACCTCGGACTGCAGGCGTCGAAGCTCACGACGGAGCGCGAGCGCGAGAATCTCAAGCTCGACGTCATCAAGGCGTATTACGATGCGCTGGAAGCCCGCCGGACCGTGGATGTGCGCCAGGAAACCGTCGACAAGTATCAGGATCACTACACGAATGTCAGTCAGCTTTACGCGGCCGGTTCGAAGGCCCGCATCGATGTCATCCGTTCATCGGTCGAGCTCAGCAATGCCCAGCAGGATCTCATCAAGGCGCAGAATGCCTATGAGGTCGATCTGGCCTCGCTGCGCAATTACATCAATATGGACCGCAGTGAGCCGCTGACGCTCACGTCGGATTTCTCGTACGACCGTTTCGACATCGATATGGATTCCTGCATCGATTACGCATACCGCAACCGTAAGGATCTGCTCGTCGACCAGTATAAATACGATCAGCAGGATCAGGCCGTCAAGGCTGCCAAAGCGGGCTATCTGCCAACGCTCAAGGCCAACCTCGGACTCAGCGGCGACAACAGCTTCCAGCCGTCCAGCGATTCCAGCCGCGGCGTTTCGGGCGGCCTGACGCTGAGCTGGAACATTTTCGACAGCGGCGTGACGCGCGCGCAGGTGACGGCAGCTGAGAACCAGCGCGATATTGCAAAACTGACGCTCGACAAGGACAAGGAGGATATCGATCTCTCGGTCCGTCAGGCGTATTACAACATGCGTGAAGCAGAGAAACGCTTCAATTCCACCGGCGATGCCGTCAAGCAGGCCGAGGAAGATTACTTCATCGCACGGGAGAAGTATCGCGCAGGTGAAGGCCTCATGCTCGATATCATCGATGCGCAGGAAGCCTTGTCGACGGCACGCCTCAATTACATCAGTGCGGAGTACGATTATGCGCGCTTCAAGGCGACGGTGGAGAATGCCATGGGCATCGGCCTCAACGACAGCGAGCAGGCCGCAGCAGCGCGGATGGATAAATATGCACCCGTTGACACTCCTGCCGCAGCGGCCGCGCAGGCTGTCCTGCAGGAACCCGTGGAGCCGAAAGGCGCCAGGACCGATACGGATACGAAGGGGCTCGCAAAAAAGGTAGAGAACGAGGTGAAGGCAGCTGCTTCCACGGCCAGTGCAGAGGAAGTGGCGAGTGAGTTGGCAGAAGGGAACGTTTCGCAATGAAGATCAATGGAAAAGTCAAGGCAGCGATTGCGGTCGTATTGATTGCCGGCTGCGCATTCGGCGGCTACCGGTATTATGAGAATCAGCAGGCGGCCAAGCAGGCCGCAGCGGTCGAGACGACGAAGGTCGTCCGCATAGATATGAAGTCGACGGTTTCGGCTACGGGCACGATCCAGCCGGTCGATTCGGTCGAAGTCAGCTCCAAAATCACGGCGCGCCTCAAGAGTGTGCTTGTCAAGGAGAACGACAAGGTCAAGGCCGGCCAGACGGTTGCGACGCTCGATGCCAAGGATTACGAAGCCAAGCGCGACCAGGCGCAGTACAAGGTCACGAACACGCAGGCGGAATACGAGCGCATCAATTACCTCTACAGCATCGGCGCCGATACGCAGAAACAGCTCGAGGATGCGCAGATGAATTACGATACAGCGGTCTCCGAACTTGCGCAGGCGGAATCGGATGCATCGGAGACGAGCATTCTCGCGCCGATGGACGGCACGGTCGTCGGCGAGCCCAAGACGGTCGGCACGATGGCCGTGGCGACGTCGGATAACCCGACGGTCATCATGCGCATCGCCGACCTCTCGAGCAAGCAGATCAAGGCCAAGGTCGATGAGACGGATATCGGCAACATCAAAGTCGGCCAGGACGCGACCTTCACGGTCGATACGTACACCGACAAGACGTTCACGGCCCGCGTCACGAAGATCTCGCAGACGGATACGAGCAATTCCTGGGATACGAGCTCCAGCTCGAGCTCCTCGAGCAGCTCGTCATCTTCTTCGGCCAGCGTCATCTACTACTACGTCACGCTCGATGTCGATGATCCCGACAGCCAGCTGCTGCCGGCCATGACGGCGCGCGTCGAGATCAACACGGCAAACCGCGACAACGTGCTGGCCGTTCCCATCTCGACGCTCAAGACGGACGCCAACGGCTCATACGTCATCGTGCGCAATGCCGACGGCTCGCAGGAGAACCGCTATGTCACAACGGGCATCTACAGCGATGAGTACGTGGAAATCCTCTCGGGGCTTGAGGAAGGGGAAGACATCGTCAGCACGTACACGGCTCAGAAGACCTCGTCTTCCTCGGGCAGCAGCCGGCGCGGCGGCCCCATGTTCTGAGGCGGGGGATAAAAATGGCAGAAGAAAAGAAGACTGAGGAGCGGTATGCGACGATACAGCTCCACGGCATCAAGAAAATCTATCACATCGGCGGCGAAGAACTAGCGGCACTCAACGGCATCACGACGAACATCTATCAGGGCGAATTCGCCGCGCTGATGGGGCCGTCCGGCTCGGGCAAGTCGACGCTCATGAACATCCTCGGATGCCTCGACCGGCCGACCGAGGGCTCCTACAAGCTCGACGGCGAGGAAGTCGCAGGCCTTGATGACGATGCGCTGGCGAAGACCCGCAACAAGAAAATCGGCTTCGTCTTCCAGAACTTCAATCTGCTCTCGCGCATCTCGGCGCTCGAGAACGTCGCCCTGCCGCTCATCTATGCGGGCGTCGGGCACAAGGAGCGCATGGAGCGCGCCATGCACTTCCTCGCGGCCGTTGGTCTCAAGGACCGCGCCGATCACCTGCCCAATGAGCTCTCAGGCGGCCAGCGGCAGCGCGTCGCCATCGCGCGGGCGCTCGTCAACGACCCGCACATCATCATGGCGGATGAGCCGACCGGCAACCTCGACACGAAATCCACGAAGGAGATCATGGAGATCTTCGAGGATATGCATGAGAAGGGACGCACGATCATCCTCGTCACGCATGAGCCGGAGATTGCGGCCTGTGCGAGCCGCCAGCTGCTCGTGCGCGACGGCCAGATTACGCGCGATGAAGGAAAGGGTGTGGTCATGGATGTTGTTTAAGGAATGTTTTGTCATGGCCATTCATGCGCTTTTGGCCAACAAGATGCGCTCGCTCTTGACGATGCTCGGCGTCATCATCGGTGTCGCCGCCGTCATCGCGCTTGTCTCCGTCGGCATGGGCGTGCGCACGGGCATCACCTCGAATTTTGAGAGCCTCGGCGCCAACACCATCACAATCATGCCGGGCTCGTCGAACCGCGGCGGTCCGCGCGGTGCAGCCGGCTCGATGCAGACGCTCAAGTATGATGATGCCAAGGCCATTGAGGCGAAAATCAAGGATATCCAGTATGTATCGCCCACGGTCAGTTCTTCCTATCAGGTGGTCAACGGCAACCAGAACTGGAATACGTCAGTCACGGGCGTGACGCCGGATCTCATGCAGATCCGCTCGCTTTCCGTCAGCAACGGTTCGTTCATCAGCAAGGACGACATGACGAAGCGCAACCGCGTGGCTGTCATCGGTGCCACGGTCGCCGAGAATCTGTTCGGCTCTGAGAATCCCGTCGGCAAGAACATCCGCATCAAGAATCAACCGTTCAAGGTCATCGGCATCCTGGAATCCAAGGGAAGCTCCGGCTTCGGCCAGGATCAGGATGATGTCATTTACATCCCGCTGACCACGGCGCAGGAACGCATGATGGGCATCACCTACGTCCAGTCCATCAGCCTGCAGGCGACGGACACGCAGAAAATCGAGCAGGTGCAGGATGAGATCACGACGCTCTTGCGCCAGCGCCACCGCATCACGGCCGGCAAGGAGGACGATTTCCACGTGCAGAATACGGCCAGCATCATCGCCTCGGTCAATCAGTCGACGGCGATGATGACGGTGCTCCTGGGCGCAATCGCTAGCATCTCGCTGCTCGTCGGCGGCATCGGCATCATGAACATCATGATGGTGTCGGTTACGGAGCGCACGCGCGAGATCGGCATTCGCAAGGCGCTCGGCGCGACCTTCCAGAACATCATGATGCAGTTCATGATCGAATCGATGGTGCTCGGCATCGTCGGCGGCCTCATCGGCATTGTCGTGGGTTGTGCCGCTTCGTACATTATCGCGAGCACCGGGGCGGTCCAGACGACGATCACGCTGCTGCCAATCGTCCTGTCGTTCTCGTTTGCCGTGGGCATCGGCCTCTTCTTTGGCATTTACCCGGCGCGCAAGGCTGCCCGGCTCGACCCGATTGAAGCATTGCGCTACGAATGAGTAAAAGCACTTGACAATGTTACACACCTAACGTATAATATCATCATATTAGTCCTTTAGAGAGATAAAGAAATAAATGGGAGAGATGCAATATGATGAAGTGGAAGAAAATCCTGGCCCTGGGACTGGCTGCCGTCATGACGGCCGCGTTTGCAGCAGGCTGCGGCAATAACAATCAGTCTGCCGGCAGTTCCTCGTCATCGGGCGGCGACAAGATTGTCGTCGGCCTCGACGACAATTTCCCGCCGATGGGCTTTAAGGATGAGAACAATGAGATCACGGGCTTCGACGTCGATCTTGCAAAGGAAGCCTCGAAGCGCCTGGGCCGCGAGGTCGAGTTCAAGGCCATCGACTGGTCGAGCAAGGAAGCGGAGCTCAAAAGCGGCCGCGTCAACGTCCTCTGGAACGGTCTTGATATCACGGAGAAGCGCAAGGAGAACATGCTGTTCTCGGATCCGTACATGGACAACCGCCAGATTATCTTCGTGAAGAAGGGCACGACGGGCATCACGGATGAAAAGAGCCTTGCCGGCAAGATGGTGGGCACGCAGAGCGCCAGCACGGCTGAAGAGTACATCGATGGCAGCGATTTCTTCAAGAAGGACGTCAAGGGTGTCAAGAAATATTCGGATTTCGTCACGGCGTTCATGGATCTTGAGAATGGCCGCATTGATGCTGTCATCGGCGATGAGATTGTCGGCCGCTATTACATGAGCAAGCACCCCGACACGATTGAAGCCGTCGATGTGGCTGTCGGTCCTGTCAGTCAGTTCGGCATCGCCTTTGCCAAGGACAACCAGAAACTGCGCGATGAGGTGCAGAAGGTACTGAACGAGATGAAGGCCGATGGCACGACGGCCAAGATCTCGGAGAAGTGGTTCGGCAAGGACATTACAAAATAACACACGGATGCTTCCGTAATGCAGAAAAGGGCTTGATTCTTCAAGCCCTTTTTTGATACAATGAAATGGTATATCATTACTTTGCTTAATTAAAGGAATAAATCCATTGACGGGATCAGCCGGTAAGGCAGACCGCCTGCATATGGATGATGGATGATAAGGAAGGGAATACGATACGATGGATAGTATATGGAATACCGTGCTCCAGATGCTGGAGGGCTCTGAGATCACGCTGGAGATTTTCTTCATCACGCTGATCCTGGCTTTGCCGCTGGGCCTCATGGCGGCGCTCGGACGCCTCTCAAAGTGGCGTCCCGTGAGCTTCCTGATGGAAATCTACATCTGGATCATGCGCGGTACGCCGCTGATGCTGCAGCTGCTCTTTGTTTACTTTGCCCTGCCGATGATCGGCATCCGCCTGCCGGATATCGCGGCGGCGCTCCTGGCCTTCACGCTGAACTATGCGGCATACTTCGCCGAGATCTTCCGCGCCGGCATCCAGTCGGTGCCGAAGGGACAGTATGAAGCGGCCAAGACGCTCGGCATGAGCTACCCGCAGACGATGCGCCGCATCATCCTGCCGCAGGTCATCCGCATCGTGCTGCCGCCGGTTTCCAACGAGACGATCAACCTCGTCAAGGATACGTCGCTCATCTACATCCTGGCCATGAACGACCTTTTGCGCGTGGCCCGCACCATCGTGCAGCGTGAATTCGACATGACGCCGTTCCTCATTGCCGGCATCTTCTATCTGGCGATGACGTTTGTGCTCACCTGGCTGTTCAAGAAACTGGAGGCCCATTATGGCAAATACGACAAATGATGCACAGGTCATGCTGCGCATGCATGATATCCACAAATCCTTCGGCGAGCTGGCCGTGCTCAAGGGCATCGACATCGAGGTCCGGCGCGGCGAGGTGCTCGCGATCATCGGGCCATCGGGCTCAGGCAAGAGCACGCTTCTGCGCTGCATCAACAAGCTCGAGACGATTGATTCAGGCTCCATTGAGATCGAAGGGGAGTTCCTGGCTGATACGAACGAGCACGGCGTGGCGGAGTACGCCGATCTCAAGAAGAGCCGTGAGCTGCTCTCGCACACGGGCATGGTCTTCCAGCAGTTCAATCTCTTCCCGCATATGACGGTGATCGAGAATCTCATCGAGGCGCCGATGCAGGTCAAGGGCATGAAGAAGGCGGAGATCCTGCCGTATGCGCGGGAACTCCTCGCGAAAGTCGGTCTGAGCGACCGGGCGGATTACTACCCCTCGCAGCTTTCAGGCGGCCAGCAGCAGCGCGTGGCTATCGCCCGGGCGCTGTGCATGCAGCCCGATATCATGCTGTTCGACGAGCCGACGTCGGCGCTCGACCCTGAGCTCACGGGCGAGGTCTTAAAGACGATGCGAGAGCTTGCCGCCGAGCGCATGACGATGGTCGTTGTCACGCATGAGATGGCCTTTGCACGCGAGGCCGCGAGCCAGGTCATCTTCATGGCAGATGGCAATATCGTCGAACAGGGCGACCCGGAGACCTTCTTCAATCATCCGCAGGAAGAGCGCACAAAAGCCTTCCTCAAGAATATGCTTTGAATCCTGCAGCGCCTGCCGCATGAAGCCATGCTTCAGACGGCAGGTGCTTTTCTTTTGCATGGGTGCGGCAGCTTTTCCGTCAATCTTCTTGATTTTTTCAGGAGAACAGGCGATAATAAAACGTAGAATGTCGTGTTTGCGGCTTTTTTCGTGTTCTCAGATGGAGGGATATCATGAAGCGCGTACTGTTCTTGTTCGTTGCGATTGTATCGATATTGCTTTTGCCGGCTTGTGTGTACGCGGCGAGTTCGGATTTTAGTGAACGGGTCAGCGGCATGACCGAGATCACGGGCGTGCGTGTCAACAGCGGCTCTGAGAAGATCCGCATCGTGGTGGATGCCAATGCGCCTGTTTCCTACCGCACGATGACGCTGTCGAATCCGAACCGCGTCGTGGTGGACCTCAAGGGTGCCTGGCTCTCCGGGAAGGTCAAGAAGACAATCTCGGTCGACAGCCGTTTCGTCAATGCCATCCGCATTGGCCAGTTCAACAAGGATACGGTGCGCGTGGTCGTTGAGAACAAGGTCGGCGCGAACAATTACAAGGTGTTTTCCCTTAAAGGGGGAACGGTACCGGGGCGCCTCGTCATGGATTTCGGCAATATCAATGCGGATACGTCCAAGTCGACAATCGCCTTGCCCGATGTGAAGAATGGTTCGGCCGGTACGACGAAACCTTCGGTGACAGAGTCGCCGGAAACACCGGCAGACAGCGACACCAAGACGCAGCCTAAACCATCCACGGCTGAAACGGGGACCGGCCAGCAGCCGTCTGCTTCGCAGGGCGGCGCAGAGCAGGCGAACACCACACCTGCTGCTGAGAACAAGCCGGCGGAGGCAGCCCCTTCCGGCGGTGAGGATATCGATGCGCCGGCTCAGGAAGCTGCCGGCGACACACAGGCTTCGCAGCCTGCTTCAAATCAGCCTGCCGCCATCACGGATGATACGGATGCCGATATCGCCGCACTCACGGGGCTCAAGGGCCGCAAGATCACCATCGATGCCGGACACGGCGGCAACGACTCCGGTGCCATCGGGCCGACGGGCGTCATGGAGAAGAGCGTGACGCTGCGCATTGCCAATGAGCTGCGCCGCCTGCTCGTGGCGGAAGGCGCGATGGTCTACATGACCCGCACGACGGATACGGAAGTCTCGCCGAAGGGCGCCAATGCTTCGGATATCGAGGAACTGCAGGCCCGCTGTGATGTGGCGAACAACAATAAATCCGATATCTTCATTTCCATTCATATGGATTCGTTCTCGAGCGGCGCGGCCAAGGGGACGACCGGCTATTACTATTCGCTGGGGTCCAAGCGCTCGCGCGACCTGGCCGATAAGGTACGCCAGGGCGTCATTGACCAGATCGGCACCTCGAGCCGTGGCACGCAGAGCTGCAATTTCTACGTCGTGAAACACACGGATATGCCGGCGACGCTCGTGGAGGTTGCCTTCATCTCGAATCCGCAGGAGGAAAAGCTGCTCGACAGCGAGGACGGCATCAAGAAAGCCGCGCAGGGCATTGCCGACGGCATTGCCGATTATTTCGGCTGAGTCCGCCGGATCATCGGGGAATCAAAAGGATACAGTTCCAACAGGCAGGCGTTTGGTGCGCCTGCCTCCTGTATGTGAGTATATGAGTATCAATGGGGACAGGATTGATTTCAGGGAGGAATTATTTTTTCATGGAACAGAAAACGAACGATATGGCACAGGAACTCAGTGAGAGCCTGCAGCAGCTCATGGATGAGAATATGGCAGAGCGCAGGAAACAGCTCTATCGCCATAAGCTGCCGGCGGATCATTCGCTGCGGGCCTTGCTTTTGGCCATGACGAAGTCGGAGCTCGACGACATCCGCTACAACCTGCATGTGACGGGCGCAAGCTCGCTGAAGAAGGCTGAGCTTGCCGAGCGCCTGGTGCCGGCCATCCTCGACTTTGCCAAGCGCTGGCTGCCGACGATCGTCGATGAGGAATACGGCTGCTTTGCTCACCTGATGCAGAAGGACGGCCTCTCGACGGAGCTGCGCGATGACGATACGCGCCTTGACTATCTGCGCGGCCTCGGCCTTGTGACCTGCGGCGTTCAGGAGGAGAAGATGGCATTCTGCATGCCTGATGAGGTGCGCGAGCTCTTCAAGAGCCTGGATTCCGGTACATATCGCAGCCTGGTTGAGCTCAACACGGAGCTTTCGCGCCTGGCTGCCGGCCTCCTGTATTACTATGGCTATCTGAATTTCGAGCAGCTTTACGAAAAGGTGCTGGCGTATCTCGAGCCGGAACAGCGCGAACAGGTCAGCTTCATGGATTTTGTCGGCGTGGTGCTCAATGTTTCCTGCTGGAAGGATACGATCGTGGCTCTGCCGCAGGGCGTCAAGTACTACACGCTGATCGACGAGGAGAAGCTGGAAAACGAGCAGCTGCGCCGCAGCAATCTCGATTTCGCACCCCTGAGCTATGGTGATGTTTACGATGCCGGCACCGACAATTACATTGCGGATACGCCTGCCTACAAGGAACTGGCGCAGTTCTTCATGCGCGAGCATGGCTGTGATGTGCTCAAGGCCGCGGATATCACGGGTGAGATTCTCATCCTGCTGCAGAATGGCAGCGAGCTCGACGAAGCTGTCGATTATCTCGAGGAGCTCGGCTTCATGAAGGAGGAACGCAAGGCGGAGGCCGTCCTGCCGCTCCTCATCGCCTTCAACAACACGACGCATCTCTGGCCGCTCAAGGGACATACGCCGGCCGAGCTGATGGAGCAGTCGGGCGGCGGGCGCGTCATTCCCTTCGACGAGGTGCGCAAGCTCAAGGTCGGCCGCAACGATCCCTGCCCCTGCGGCAGCGGCAAGAAGTACAAGAACTGCTGCCTGCGCAAGGACGAGCAGTAAGGACTGCTTATGAGACAAACACATACGTACCGGCAGAAGGCCAGGCAGTTTTTCCTGGTCCTGCTGCCCATCTTTGTCACGCAGCTGTCGCTGACGGCAACGGGATTCTTCAATACCATCATGGCAGGTCATATCAGCGAGCAAGACCTCGCTGGCGTCGCCGTAGGCGTCAACCTGTTCCTGCCGTTCTTCGGCATGTTCCTCGGCATCATTTCCGGGCTGACGCCCACGGTGTCCCAGCTCTACGGCGCGGGAAAGAGGGAAACCATCGGCTTTGTCGTCAAGCAGGGATTCTACTGGGCGCTCATGCTCGGGGGCATCTTCCTGCTGCTCGGCTATCTGGCGGTGCCGCATGTCCTGCCGTATCTGGCGCTGGAGCCCAAGGTCGAGTACATCACGCGCCATTATCTGATGGCGGTTTCCTTCGGCATACTGCCGATCTTCCTGGCCGGCGTCCTGCGCAATTTCATCGATGCACACGGTTATACGCGCCTGACGATGTGCATCACGATGTGCACGGTACCCGTCAACATCCTCTGCAATTATGTCTTCATGTACGGGTTGTTCGGCCTGCCGGCCTTCGGCGGCATCGGCGCGGGCATCGGCTCGGCCATTGCCTTTTCGCTGAATCTCGTGCTCAACGCGCTGGTCGTCACATTTATCCACCCGTTCCGGGATTATCGGATTTTTCGCCAGCTGCCGCGCCCGAGCCTTGCGGAGTGGCGCAAGCAGCTCGGCATCGGCGTGCCCATTGGCAGCACGATGTTCTGTGAGCAGAGCATCTTTGGTGCCGTCGGCCTCTTCATGACGGCCTACGGCACGACGGTTGTGGCGGCACATCAGGCGGCAATGAATTTCACGACGGTGGTCTACATGATCCCCTTGTCTGCCAGCATGACGCTGACCATCCTCGTCGGCTATGAGATTGGTGCGGGCCGGAATCGCGATGCCGCACAGTACATCAAACTCGGGCGCTGGCTGACGTTCCTGTTTGAGGGCAGCATCGCGCTGCTTTTGACACAGTTCCGTTACGAGATTGCGGACTTTTATACGACGAGCATGGATGTGCGGCCTGTGCTGGCGAATTTCCTCGTGTTTGCCGTATTCCTGCAGCTCGCGGACAGCCTCGATGCTCCGCTGCAGGGCGCGCTGCGCGGCTACAAGGATGTACACGCAACCTTCGTACTGGCCGTCATCTCGTACTGGGTCATCGGCCTGCCGTTTGGCTGGACCATCGCACATTTCACCTCGCTCGGTCCTGCCGGCTACTGGCTCGGCCTGATCACAGGCGTGGGCATTGGCGCGCTGCTGCTCATGATGCGGCTGCGCAAGGTACAGCGGCGGTATTCGCTGTAATGCATACGAATCAAAACAAGAAAGAATCGGCTCTTCCTGGGCCGATTCTTTCTATTTTCATATAGTTTTCAGACGCAATCAGTTGTTTTCAAGTTTCGCCTGTTACAATGAATACTGTAAGAGAACGATACGATCATCACGTCGTCTGGAGGGAATGCAAATGAATGCAGGACAAGAGTTGACGGAAGGCTATACAAGAACCCCGGCAGCAGGCCGGAAAAATCATCTGACGCGGTCATTCCGCAAGTTCCAGCCCGCGCGTTTCTCGCGCAGGATTACGGGCGCGGGAACCTGGGTGCGCAGCCTGACGGCCATGTTCATCATGATGATGGCGGTGCTGTCGCCCGTGCACGTGCTGGAAGGCTATGCATCGCCTGTGCCGGATCTCCATGAGTCGGTGCCGGCCATCGTCGAGGATACGAATACGGATGGTACGCGCACGGACTTTGGCGCTGCCCTGACCAAGAAACAGAAGAGCCGCATCCTCGCGACGGCTCTGCTCATGAAGGCAAGCGCGGCAGAACCCGCCGTGACCGCCGACATGAAGGAGCTCGAACGCAGGAACGCCCAGCTGCAGGGCCTCGACTACCGCCTGAAGTCCATCGACAGCCTTGCGCGCAAGATTGAAAGCGACGCCGAGGAGGATCAGACGAGTCTTGCTGTTGCTGCAAATGGCATCAGCGATGTGCTGCGCTACACGCTGACCTGCTCGGCTGATGATTACAGCGAGATGGTTCCGTCAGCGCTTGCGAGCCTCCAGTCGAAGGGCTACACGGTCGAGAAATTCCGCAATGCCTGGGGCGGGAAGTTCTATCAGGGCATCAATGTCCATCTCATGAGCTCGACGGGCGTGCGCGTTGAGCTGCAGTTCCATACGCCGCAGTCCTTCGCCGTCAAGCAGGCCTCGCATGAGGTCTATGAGATCCGCCGCAATCCAGCTTCGAGTCCGGAAGCGGTAGCCGAGGCAACGCGCCTGAGCCTGGCATACAATGCCGCGGTCGTCGCACCGCAGGGCGCAGCCGCCATTGTCTGGCCGCTGGCTGCCTGACGCCTCGCATACAAAAAGCATACCAAAATACAAAGGGCTTCCGCACGCCTTGGGGACAGCGTGCGGAAGCCTTTTTGTCAGGTTATGGGGATTGGGGGAAGGACGTGATATCCGCAGCATAGGGGTTATGCTTCGAACGTGCCCTTGACGATGGCCTTACCTGACGCGACCATCTGCTGGCCCCTCACCCAGACGTGCTGAAGCTCAAAGTCATCATCGATGACGATGAGATCGGCATCACTCTGAGGGGCCAGCGACTGTTGGATAATTCCTCACCTAATTATCAAAAAGCACATTACTTCATCAAGAGATAATCATATCATAAATTTTACTAAAATTCTAGTGAATAAGAAAGAGATGTGGTACAGGCATTGGCAGACGGAGAAATCCTCCTTACGCCCGGACGCGGCGGTATGCATCTCCGCAGAGCCTGGTCGGATATTTTACATCCGGACGCAAATGGAGGATAATGGAAGGGTAGTATTTTTATCAATCCTCTTTTATGGAGGGAGGTTTTTTCATGAAACATGCAGCTGCGCTCAAAGCGCCTGTTACACTCAAGGCTCCGGTTACGCTGGAGGAGATTTTGAATGCCGTGACGCACGGCGTGGGGGCGGGACTTGCCGTGGCGGCCCTCATCGGCATGCTGGTCTATTATGCGGATGACGGCGTCTGGCACACGACGAGCTGTCTCGTTTACGGCATCTCGCTGATCCTCCTGTACCTGGCCTCTACTCTTTACCACAGTTTCCGGAATCTCAAGGTCAAGGGCGTCTTCAAGGTCATCGACCATGCGGCCATCTTTGTGCTGATTGCGGGCAACTATACGCCGTTTGCGCTGATCCCGCTGCACGGCAGCTTTGGCTGGGCCGTCTTCGGCATCGTCTGGAGCATGGCCGTGCTTGGCATCGTCTTCCAATGCTTTGCCGCGAAGCGCTTCCGCATCCTGCGCACTGTCTGCTATCTTGTCATGGGCTGGTTTGCCGTCTTCATGGTCAAGCCGCTCCTCGAGACATTGCCGGTGGAAGCCATCTGGTGGCTCGTGGTCGGCGGCCTCTGCTATTCGGTCGGTGCGATTTTTTACCTGATGCGCCGCCTGCCGTACAGCCACGTCATCTGGCATCTCTTCGTCATGGGCGGCAGTGCCATCCATTTCTACACGGTGTTCCATTACGTCCTGCCTCTGCCGGAGGTCGTGCGCTCAGCCATCGCGATGATCTGAACGACTTTCAGAACATAGAAAAAGACCCGCTCCGAGGAGCGGGTCTTTTCTATCTCATCTGCAAAGATTATTTGGCCAGAGCGTTGACCTTGCGAGCCAGACGGGACTTTTTGCGGGCAGCAGCATTCTTGTGATAAACTTTGTTTGCAGCAGCCTGGTCGATCGTCTTGCATGCAACCGTAAGGAGGGATTTCGCTTCTTCAGCGTTTCCAGCCTCAACAGCATCGAGGACACGGCGGGAAGCAGTGCGTACGCGGGACTTCTCAGCAGCGTTCTTTGCATGGCGCTTAGCGTCAGATTTTACACTCAGGATAGATGCTTTGATATTCGGCAAGTAATTCACCCCCTTAATTAATGTCGTTACCTAAGTATAATATCATGGGTCAAATGAAAAAGCAACTATTTCTTTCCATTTCTTGCAAGCAGAGTAACGGCGATGATATAATGAAAGAAATTTTTCGTGACAAATCCTGTGGAGAGGAGCGGTTTTACATGCATTACCGGTATATCCTAGGAGCGGCCCTGCTTGTTTGCGCGCTCTGGCAGCCGTCAGCAGAGGCGTCGGGCTATTTCCCGATGACAAAAGATGTCGTGGCGCATGAATCGCCTGACGGCAGCCTGAGCTTTGCGACGGGCCCCGATGTGCCGCTGACCAAGGTGTTTGGCAGGGATGGAGAACGTCCCGCGTATTATTTCCGCTTCTGGGCGCAGAACCGGCGCATCGGGAACGAGCAGGGACTCATCCATGCGCGCCTGCTGGCCGATGGACAGGATGTGAAGCTGGAGCCTGTGGAGGAAGAAGCTGATATGCATGCGGCCGATGTCTTCTGCGGCTCGTACCGTGTCGCGGAAGACGACCTGCGGCAGGCGGCGCATGCCGCTTCATGCGAATTCCAGCTCGTCGATGATGCAGGCAAGATCCTATGGAAGCAGCAGGGCAAGTCAAAGACCGCGGAGGCCTTCCAGAAGATCCTGGCGGCGGTGCCCGCTTCGTATTTGCGCGAGGGTGTCGTGCGCGATGAAAAGGCCGTGGACTCCGTGCGCCGCGATTCGCGTCCGCGCGTCTTCCTGCCGTCCATCACGCCGGGGGAAGTGCAGGCATGGCTTGTCCTGCACCATCAGGTTCTGTTGCAGGACAAGCTCGGCAGGGAGCTGTGGGGGGAGTTCCGTCCCTATTACCATAAGTCGCACGATGACATCGTCTTCTTCATGGGCAGGGCAATCGGCGACGGCGTGCCGCTCATCACGTTTGAGACGCGTCCGTATGCGGGCGGCACGATGCTGGCGATGATGAAGGAACAGATTCTCGAAGACCGGTACTGGCATACGGCCCGCACGGTCGGCATGATGACGGCCGCCGATGACATCGTGAGCCTGACTTCGGTATGGCGTGACCTCGATGACCAGTGGGATGGCTTCCTCGATGATGCGTACAAGACGTTCCAGCCCTATGCGGATTTCGGTTTCGTCCTGGATTGCACGCACAAGAAGGGCGAGGGCAACCGGTTCTTTGTCACGAAGGTGAGGGAGGGCGTCACGAGCCTTGCGCCGAACGAAGAACTGCTGGCTCTCGACGGCGAGGAGCTGGCCTGGTACAAGCCGAACGAGCTGCGCCTGAAGCTCCTGCAGCACAAGGATGCGGCAACATTTCGCCTGCGCACACCGGCGGGAGAGGAACGCGAGGTGAAGATGGCGCCCGTCCTGCATCAGCCTGAGAATACAACCGGACTGCCGCAGGACAGAGATGCGTTCTTTAAGGCCGGCAAGGTCAAGGGCAGCAAGGAAGCCGTCGTCGATGCAGGGAATTATCCAGTACTGTTTTCACAGGCCGACCCCACCTATGCACAGCCTTCGACACGGGAACTTTATGAAACAGCAGTGGAAAAGAAAGCTGCTGCCGAAAAATGATAAAGGGCAGATGACAGTTATCCGCAGGTACAGCATCTGGTACCGGCACACTGAGCTTATACAATTACGAGGAGTAGATTATGCAGAATAAGAATATCCGCAATTTCTCGATTATCGCACATATCGACCACGGCAAGTCGACCATTGCCGATCGGCTCATCGAGTATACGGGCACGCTTTCCAAGCGTGAGATGGAGGCGCAGGTCCTCGACAACATGGACATCGAGCGCGAGCGCGGCATCACCATCAAGTCGCAGACGGTCCGCCTGAATTACAAGGGCAAGGATGGGGAAGAGTACGAGCTCAACCTCATCGACACGCCGGGTCATGTCGATTTTACGTATGAAGTATCGCGCAGCCTCGCCGCCTGCGAGGGCGCGCTGCTCGTCGTCGATGCCGCGCAGGGCGTTGAGGCGCAGACGCTCGCCAACGTCTACATGGCACTCGAGCACGACCTTGAGATCATTCCCGTCATCAACAAGATTGACCTGCCGAGCGCTGACCCGGAGCGCGTCAAGAAGGAAATCGAAGACGTTATCGGCCTTGATACGTCGAATGCCGTGCTGGCCTCGGCCAAGACGGGCATCGGCATCGAGGAGATCCTCGACGCGATCGTCGACTACATCCCCGCGCCGGAGGGCGATGAGAATGCGCCGCTGCAGGCCCTGATTTTCGACTCGTTCTTCGATTCGTACAAGGGTGTCATTGCGCACATCCGCGTCATGCAGGGCCACATCAAGAAGGGCATGAAGCTCAAGCTCATGAATTCCGGCAAGGTCTTCGAGGTCACGGACGTCGGCTGCTTCAAGCCGCAGCCGGTCGATCTCGGCTACCTCGATGTCGGCGAAGTCGGCTTTGTTGCAGGCTCCCTCAAGGATGTGCGCGACGTGCGCGTCGGCGATACGATCACGTACGCCGAGAATCCCGCGAGCGAGCCGCTGCCGGGTTACCGCGGCGTCAATCCGATGGTCTACTGCGGCCTCTATCCGGTCGAGAGTTCCGACTACGACAACCTCAAGGATGCACTTGAGAAGATGCAGATCAACGATGCAGCGCTCGTTTTCGAGCCGGAGACATCGGTCGCGCTGGGCTTCGGCTTCCGCTGCGGCTTCCTCGGCCTGCTGCACATGGATGTCATCCAGGAACGTCTCGAGCGCGAGTACAATCTCAAGCTCATCACGACGGCGCCGTCCGTTATCTACCACGTCTACAAGACAGATGGCACGATGATCAAGGTCAGCAATCCGGCCGAACTGCCGCCGCAGACGGAAATCGAGCACATCGAGGAACCGTACGTCAAGGCCACGGTCATCGTCCCGAATGATTTTGTCGGCGCCGTCATGGAAATCTCACAGGACAAGCGCGGCGAATTCAAGGGTATGGACTACCTCGATACGAACCGTGTCATGATCACGTACCACATCCCGCTCAATGAAATCATCTTCGATTATTTTGACCGCCTGAAATCCGCGACGCGCGGCTATGCCTCGCTCGATTACGAGCTCGCCGACTACAAGGAATCGAAGCTTGTCAAGGTCGACATCCTCCTGAACGGCGATCCCGTCGATGCGCTCTCGACAATCGTCCACAAGGACCGCGCGGCTGCGCGCGGCCGCCAGCTCGCCGCCAAGCTCAAGGAGATCATCCCGCAGCAGATGTTCGAGATCCCCATCCAGGCGGCCATCGGTTCGAAGGTCATCGCGCGCGAGAACGTGCGCGCCCGCCGCAAGGACGTGCTTGCAAAGTGCTACGGCGGCGATATCTCGCGCAAGCGCAAACTGCTCGAGAAACAGAAGGAAGGCAAGAAGCGCATGAAGGCCGTCGGCAGTGTCGAAGTGCCGCAGGAAGCGTTCATGGCTATCTTGAAGATTGACTGATACATGGATGGAAAGGAAGAGGGAAATACCATGAAACGACAATGGGGCCTCTACCTCCACATCCCGTTCTGCCGTCAGAAATGCTTTTACTGCGATTTCCCGTCGTTTGCCGGACGGGAGCGCTATGAGGCGGATTATACGGACGCCCTGTGCCGGGAACTCCTGGAACAGGGCGTTCTTTATCGGGAAAAGTGGGGAAGGCCAGCGACCATCTATATGGGCGGCGGCACGCCGAGCATCCTGCCCGTGGCGCTCATGGAGCATTTGCTGCAGACCGTGTGCCGCGTCTTTGCCCTGACAGGGGATGAGGATTCGTCGGAGCTTGAATTTACCGTGGAGTGCAATCCGGGGACGGTGGATGCGGAGAAGCTGACCCTTCTTCGCTCCTATGGCGTCAACCGTCTTTCCTTTGGCGTTCAGACGTTTGACGACGGCCTGCTGCGGGCCATCGGCCGCATCCATACGGGCCAGCAGGCAAAGGAGGCCATGCAGCTGGCGCGGGAGGCAGGATTCCGGAACGTCAGCATGGACCTCATGTACGGCCTGCCGCATGAAAGCCTGGCCGTGCTGCGGCATGACCTTGAGACCATGATCGCGCTGAAGCCTGAGCACATCTCCATTTACGGGCTGCAGCTGGAGGAGGGCACGGCCTTCTATAGGATGAAAGAGCTCGGCAGGCTCGCGCTGCCCGACGAGGAAACGGTTGAACAGATGTACGATCTCATGACGTCGTTTTTGCCTGCTCATGGCTATGCGCGCTACGAAATATCAAATTTTGCCCGGCCTGGTTATGAGAGCCGCCACAATCTTTCGTATTGGCAGGATGTCCCGTATCTCGGCGTCGGCGCGGCCGCTCACTCGTATCTGGAGGGAAGGCGCTATGCCAATGGTGTGGATATCCCCGCTTACATCCGGGCGATGCAGGCGGGCGGCAGCGTGCGCGAGGAGGAAGAACCGGCTGACCGCGCCATCGCCATGGAGGAATTTGCCTTCCTGGCGCTGCGCACGTCGCAGGGGCTCAGCCGCGAGGCCTTTTTCAAGCGCTTTGCCGTTTCGCTTGAACGCATTTACAGCAAAACGATTCACGAGATGAAGCAGAAGGGACTGCTCGAGGAACAGGACGGCTGCCTGCGCCTAACGCCGCTTGGCATGAAATATGGCAATCTGGTATTTGAGGCTTTCCTGCTGACCTGAACTTGTAACATCGGCAATGGCAAAAGACGCCATCACGTGCTAGACTGAAGGAAAAGACAGCAATGTGGAGAAAGGAAGTCTTTTCATGCATACGATCAAGGTCAAGCGCGTCTATGAGAAGCCGGAGGCAGCAGATGGCGTGCGCGTGCTCGTCGACCGTCTCTGGCCGCGTGGCATCAGGAAGGAAGCGCTGCCGCACGATTACTGGGCCAAGGAGGTCACGCCATCAGCAGAGCTGCGCACGCTCTACCATCGCGGCGAGATGCCGTTTGCAGGCTTTGCGGAAGGGTACGAAGAAGAACTGAACGGGAGCAAAGGCGCGTCTGATTTCGCTGAGAAGTGCCGGGAATGGCTCCAGCAGAGCGATGTCACCCTGCTCTATGCGGCGAAGAACACCGAAGAGAACCATGCGCTGGTCCTTCAGGCCTGGCTGCGCCGGCAGCTTTCCTGACAACTTTTGTCAGGGGATTGTCAGGAACGGCACTATGTAGTAAAGTAAAGGCAGCTGCTCGTGATGCTGCGGGCAGGATGCATCTGTTTTTGAGACAGGAGGGATCCTCATGAAATCCATTGCGATGATTGTTATGCCAGGCTGCCCGTATTGCGCCAAGGCCCGTCAGGCCGTCGGCGAACTGCGGGAGGAAAACCCGGTTTATTTTGATGTGCCGGTCGATGAGATCGACGAGACATCCGAAGCGGATAAGCTCAAGCCTTATCAGGGCCAGTATTACTATGTGCCGACGCTGTTCGTGGATGGCAAGAAGATCTACGAGGCTCAGCCGGGCCACGATTACGAGGTGATCAAGGCCGCTGTGGCGGAGGCTTTTGCCGAAGCGGTCAAATAAGCGTCTCTGCGTGGCAGGCATGGTGCGATGCGCATCCTCAGGGAATGCGTATCGCACCGTTTCTTTTTATGGGATGAAAAATTTTTGACTTTTTGTCTTTTTAACTATTGACTTTTTGTTTTTATCGGTGTATATTCTTAATAGATTCAAAGTTAGCACTCAGACAGCAAGAGTGCTAACAGCAAAAGATCATAGAGAGAGGAGGCAGGCAGATGGCTGACGAATTGGATGAACGCAAGAAACGCGTGCTGCGGGCTGTCGTCGATGATTACATCGAATCGGCAGAACCGGTCGGCTCGCGCACCCTGGCCCGCAAGTATGATCTGGGCGTCAGCCCGGCGACCATCCGCAACGAGATGGCCGATCTCGAGATGCTCGGGTATCTCGAACAGCTGCATACTTCCTCCGGCCGCATCCCTTCCTCGAAGGGATACCGCTTCTACGTCGACGGACTGATTCCTCCGAAGCCGGTGAGCGACGAGGAAAAGGTCCTGATCGACAGATGGTACAAGGCGCGGGTCAAGCGGCTCGATGAGGTCTTCCAGGAAACGGCACGAATCATCTCGCAGGTCACGAAGAATGTTTCACTGGTACTGGCCCCGCAGATGACGCAGGCTGCCTTCCGGTGCCTGCAGTTCCTGCCGCTTGATGACCAGCGCGTCATCACGGTGCTCATGACCGATGCGGGCTTCATCGAGAACAAGATTGTGCCGATGCCGCCGGGATCCAGTTTCGAGGATTTCCAGCGCATGGCGGAGGTCATCAACAAGAACCTCGCCGGTCACACGCTGGCGACAATCGAGCACGAATCCCTGCTGCGCATCCGCGATGAGATCCAGGACGAGCCGCTTTACACCTCGGCCCTTGAGATCATCAACCGGGCTCTTGACTCGGGCAGGCGCGAACGCCTCTATCTCGGCGGCACGACGCAGATGCTCGAGCAGCCGGAATTCCACGATGTGGAAAAGGTCAAGGAGACGCTGCTGATCCTCGAGAAGGAAGAACTCATGAAGGATGTCCTGCATGCCCATATGGGCGACGGCCTAGAGGTCACAATCGGCAAGGAGAATGAGGACAGCCACTTCAAGGACAGCAGCATCATCACCGCGACGTACCATCTCGATGGTGAGCTCCTGGGCACGATTGCCGTGCTGGGGCCGACGCGCATGGAGTATGCCAAGGCCATGAGCCTTTTGGAATACATGAATTCAAATCTTACAGAAGTCATCAAGCGGTTCCACTGGTAGAGCCGCAGAAGTCGTTGGGAAGAGGTGAGGGTTTTGCCATCGTTTATCAAAGACGAAATGAAAAAGAAAGATGAGCAGAAGCTGGAGGAGATGCAGCAGGAAATCAATGAGGCGGAAGCAGAAGAGGCCGCCGGTGAGACTGCTGATGATTCGGAAGCGGAAGCCACGGCATCCGATACCGAGGCTTCGGCGGAGAATCAGGAAGAGCTTGCAGCCCTGAAGGCGCAGGTCGAGAAACTGACGGCCGAACTGCAGGAAAAGAATGACCGGCTGCTCCGCCTGCAAGCGGATTTCGATAATTTCCGCCGCCGTTCCGCCAAGGAACGCGAGGAGATTTCCGCCGTGGTCACGCAGGGCTTCTGCAAGGATATGCTGCCTCTGCTCGATAATTTCGAGCGTGCCATGGCTGCAGAAACGAAGGATGTCGAGGCGTTCCAGAAGGGCGTCGAGATGATCTTCACCCAGTTCCAGGAAGTCCTCAAGAAGAACGGCCTGGAAAAGATTGAGACAGAAGGCCAGAAGTTCGATCCGAACTATCATCAGGCTGTCATGCGCATCGAGGATCCCGAGCGCGAGGACGACACCATTGCCCAGGAGCTCCAGAAGGGCTACATGGTCAAAGGACGCGTCATCCGCCCAAGCATGGTCCAGGTCGTATCCAACTGATGATGCTGGCTTCATGATATAGATGATAAAAGTTTTTTCATAAAGTTTAGGAGGATGTTACCATGTCTAAAGTAATTGGTATCGATTTAGGTACGACGAACTCCGTTGTATCTGTCATGGAAGGCGGCGAACCGACCGTCATCACGAACCCGGAAGGTAGCCGCATCACGCCGTCTGTCGTCGGTTTCACGAAGGATGGCCAGCGCCTCGTCGGTCAGCTGGCAAAGCGCCAGGCTGTATCGAACCCGGACCGCACGATCTCGTCCATCAAGCGTCATATGGGCGATCCGAACTATAAAGTAACGATTGACGGCAAGGATTACACGCCGCAGGAAATCTCGGCCATGATCCTGCAGAAGCTCAAGGGCGATGCTGAGGCCTACCTCGGCGAGACGGTCACGCAGGCCGTCATCACGGTCCCGGCTTACTTCAACGACAGCCAGCGTCAGGCTACGAAAGATGCCGGCAAGATCGCAGGCCTCGAAGTCCTGCGTATCGTCAACGAGCCGACGGCAGCAGCACTCGCTTACGGCCTCGACAAGGACAAGGATGAGACGATCCTCGTCTTCGACCTCGGCGGCGGCACGTTCGATGTCTCGATCCTCGAGCTCTCCGAGGGCACGTTCGAAGTCCAGGCCACGAATGGTGATACGCACCTCGGCGGCGATGACTTCGACCAGAAGATCATCGACTGGATGGTCGGCGAATTCAAGCAGGAGAATGGCATCGACCTTTCCCAGGACAAGATGGCTGCTCAGCGCCTCAAGGAAGCTGCTGAGAAGGCCAAGATCGAGCTCTCGAGCATGACGCAGACGAACATCAACCTGCCGTTCATCACGGCGGATGCTTCGGGCCCGAAACACCTCGACCTCACGCTGACGCGTGCAAAATTCAATGAGCTTACGAGCGACCTCGTCGAGCGCACGATGGGCCCGACGCGCAAGGCCATGGCCGATGCAGGCCTTTCGGCTGACGACATCGACAAGATCATCCTCGTCGGCGGTTCTTCCCGTATCCCGGCCGTCCAGGATGCCATCCGCAACATCCTGCACAAGGAGCCGTCGAAGGGCGTCAACCCGGATGAGTGCGTATCCGTCGGTGCTGCCATCCAGGGCGGTGTTCTTGTCGGTGAAGTCAAGGATGTCCTGCTCCTCGATGTTACGCCGCTTTCCCTCGGTATCGAGACGCTCGGCGGTGTCTGCACGAAGATCATCGAGCGCAACACGACAATCCCGACGCATAAGAGCCAGGTCTTCTCGACGGCCGCTGATAACCAGCCGTCTGTTGATATTCACGTCCTGCAGGGCGAGCGCGAGATGGCTGCCGGCAACAAGACGCTCGGCCGCTTCGAGCTCACGGATATCCCGCCGGCTCCGCGCGGAGTACCTAAGATTGAAGTTTCCTTCGATATCGATGCCAACGGCATTGTGCACGTATCCGCCAAGGACCTCGGCACGGGCAAGGAGCAGAAGATCACGATTCAGTCTGACAGCGGCATGAGCAAGGAAGATATCGACCGCATGGTCAACGAAGCCAAGGCTCATGAGGCAGAGGACAAGAAGCAGAAGGAAGCCATCGACGCCAAGAACAACGCCGACAACATGGTTTACCAGGCTGAAAAGACTATCAAGGAGCTCGGTGACAAGGCCGATGCCGGCAAGGTTTCGGAAGTCAAGGCTGCTTGCGAGAAGGTCAAAGAGGCCATCAAGAGCAATGATACGGAAGCCATCAAGAAGGCAACCGAAGAGCTGCAGAAGCCGCTCTATGAGCTCAGCGCCGCTGCTTATCAGCAGGCACAGGCTGCCGGTGCCCAGGGTGCTCAGGCTGGTACCGAGAGCGCACAGGGTGCTCAGCAGCAGAAGAAAGACGATGATGATGTCGTCGACGCCGATTACACGGAAGTCAAGGACGACAAGAAATAAGCGATTGAAGTGGTAAGAGTTGGGAGTTTGACGTGGGAAGGGCCTGGTCCCTTCCCGCAGACTCCCAATTTTTCTATAAGGGTGGTGCAACGTGAGCGAGAAACGCGATTACTATGAGGTGCTTGGCGTCGATAAGAGCGCGGATGAGAAAGAAATCAAACGCGCCTATAAGAAGCTGGCCCGTAAATATCATCCGGACCTCAATCCGGATAATCCGAAAGAGGCTGAAGCCAAATTCAAGGAAATCAATGAAGCATACGATGTCCTGAAAGACCCGAAGAAACGTGCTCAGTACGATCAGTTCGGCTCGGCTGCCTTTGACGGAACCGGTGGCTTCGGCGGCGGTGCTGGTGCCGGTGGTTTCGGCGGTTTCGGCGGCTTTGGAGGCTTCGGCGGCGGTGCCGGTACCGAAGGCTTCGGGGATATCTTCGACATGTTCTTCGGCGGTGCCGGCGGCCGTCAGGCCCGTCAGCCGGGGCCGGAGCGCGGCAATGACCTGCGTTATGATCTCGAGATTTCATTCGAGGATGCCGCTTTTGGCAAGGAAGTGGAACTCACAATCCCGCGCACGGTCGAGTGCTCTACCTGCCATGGCACGGGCGCGGCGCCGGGAACGAGTCCTGAGACCTGCTCCGTGTGCCACGGCACCGGCCAGCAGCAGGTTGTCCGTAACACAGCCTTTGGTCGCATGATGAGCAGCCAGACGTGTTCACACTGCCATGGCACGGGCAAGGTCATCAAGACGCCCTGCAAGGACTGTCATGGTACTGGCCGCAAACGCGAGACGAAGACGGTCAAGGTCGGCATCCCAAAGGGCGTCGACCAGGGTTCGCGCGTCCGCGTGTCGGGGGCCGGCGAGGCCGGCCGCAACGGCGGCGGCTACGGCGATCTCTACGTTTACATCTTTGTCAAGCCGCATAAGCTCTACAAGCGTCAGGGCAACGATGTCATCGTGGAAGTGCCGGTTACCTTCGTGCAGGCCGCACTCGGCGGCACGGTACAGGTGCCGACACTCGACGGCCCCGTCGACCTCAAGATTCCGGCAGGCATCCAGTCCGGCAAGGTCCTGCGCATCCGCAATCACGGCATCCCGTTCCTGCGCGGTTCGGGACGCGGTGACGAGCTCGTGCACATCAAGGTGCTGACGCCGCAGAATCTTTCCTCGCGCCAGAAGGAACTCCTGCGCGAATTCGGCGAGATCAGCGGCGACAAGGTCAATCCGGAGCAGAAGAGCTTCCTCGACGACCTCAAGCGCTTCTTCAAGAAATAATCTCATCGAAAAATGCCATGCGAGGCAGCTGCTTCGCATGGCATTTTTTATGCATTCAGTTGTCAGATGGAGCCATCCATCAGCCCCAGACCTCATCGGCAATCTCTTTGACGAGGGCGAGCTTGGCCCACTGCTGTGCTTCAGTGAGCTTGTTGCCAATCTCGCAGGAGGCGAAGCCGCACTGCGGGCTCAGATAAAGGTCTTCGAGCGGCACGTACTTGGCTGCCTCATGGATGCGGGCGATGATGGCCGCCTTGTCCTCAAGTTCCGGACGCTTCGTCGTGATGAGGCCGAGCACAACTTTCTTGCCCGGCGTGACCTGTTTGAGGCACGCAAAGCCGCCGGAACGCTCATCATCGAATTCGAGATAATAGGCATTGACATTTTCGCGCGTGAAGAGCGGGTCAGCAATCGGGTCGTAGGCGCCGCTGGCGAAGTAAACGGAATGGTAGTTGCCGCGGCAGACGTGCGTGTTGATGACGAGGTCGTCAGGGCTTCCCTCGATGGCGAGGTTGTTGACCGTCACGAACTGCTCGGCGAGCTTCCGGAGATCGGAACCCTCGACGTAGGCAAATTTGCCGCCTTTCTTGCCGCCGGCAGCCAGCACGCCCCAGGTGCAGTCATCGAACTGCAGGTTGCGGCAGCCCGCCGCGTAGAGGTCGCGGATGACCGTGCGGTAGCCCTGGGCAATGGCCTCGATGAGCTCCTCGTCCGTTGCATAAACCTTGTGCGTGCGCTCGATGTTGTCGGGCAGGATCAGCTGCTGGAAGAACTGGGCCGGTGCCGGGATGGTCTGCTTGGCGACGGTGTTCTCATCGGTCAGTGCCTGTACGAATTTGAAATGCTCGACAAAGGGATGATGTTCGGCAGAGAGCGGGCTCGTCAGCCAGGTGTCGTCGATCAGGGCCGGCTCGCCGTGGAAGCAGACGCCTTTATCGGTCTTCTGATGGGCGATGCCCGCAAAGCCCCACATGAAGTCGAGATGCCAGGTCGCACGGCGGAACTCGCCGTCCGTGATTACCTGGTAACCGGCTTTCTTTTGCTTGGCGACGAGATCGCGGATGCAGGTATCTTCGACGGCCTTGAGTTCTTCCTGGGAAATCGTGCCGTCCGCGAATTCCTGGCGGGCTTTTTTCAGCTCTGCCGGACGCAGGAAACTGCCGACGTAATCGTGACGGAATGGGGTGGAAAACTGCTTGCTCATAGGGATGACCTCCTGTCAATCAGATACCGGCCGGGTGTCCGGTAATCCGGTAAGTTGTTCTGTCTTTGCTGTCCGATCGGTTGATGGCTATACTTTACCGCAAATGAGGCCGCTTGAAAAATACTTAAAACCACTGCCTGGCCATAGGTTCAGACTATGGCAAAATGGGCGGGGCTGTAGTATGATGGAGCGGGAGGGGAGAATATGACACTCAATCAATTGCGTTACGTCGTGGAGGCAGCGTCATCCGGTTCCATCACGGAAGCGGCTCAGCGGCTCTTCATCACGCAGCCGAGCCTTACGGCAGCCATCCATTTGCTTGAGGAGGAGCTCGGCATTACGATTTTCCGGCGCACGAACAAGGGCATCACGCTGACGGTGAAGGGTGAGGAGTTCCTCGCCTATGCGCGGCAGATGCTCGAGCAGGAGGCGCTGATCCGGGAACGGTACAGCAGGCGGCGGCAGAAAAAGCTGCTGTTCTGCGTCTCTGCTCAGCATTATTCCTTTGCCGTGGAAGCGTTCGTCGATCTCCTGCGGGAATACGGCGGTGCCGAATATGAATTCCACATGCGGGAGACGGAGACGTACAAGATCCTGGAGGATGTGGGCGGTTTTCGCAGCGAGATCGGCATCCTCTATCTGAATCCCTATAATGAAACCATCGTGCGGCGCGCCATCGAGGATCACGGGCTCATCTTCACGCCGCTCTTCACGGCACGCCCGCATGTCTTCATCAGCAAGCACAATCCCCTGGCGGCAAAAGAGGTCATCACGCTCCCGGAGCTTGCGGAATACCCGCGCCTTTCGTATGAGCAGGGCGCGCACAATGCCTTTTACTATGCGGAGGAAATCCAGAGCACGCGTCCCGTGAAGAAGGACATCATTGTGACGGACCGGGCGACGCTTTTTAACCTGCTCATCGGTCTCGACGGCTATACGATATCAAGCGGCGTCATCAACGAGGAGCTCAATGGCCCGGATATCGTGGCGCGGCCCCTGGCCGTCGATGACTTCATGGAGATTGGCTATCTGACCCGCCGTGACATCAAGCTCAGCCGCTTCGGCAGGGTGTACATCGAGAAGCTGCGCCGGCGCGTCAGCAAGGTGGTGCCATAAAAAAAGCAGATGCACGCTGGCATCTGCTGTGATGGCACTATCTGGCTGCACGCCTGTCATCTGCCGGATCAGCCGAAAAACTCGACGATCTTGTGGATGGCGAGCGCCATGTGATTGGGGTTCTGGAAGGGATGATTGGCTCCTTCGATGGGGATGAATTCAATGACATTGTTTTCGGCAAAGGCCTTCGACTCAGCAATGGGGACCATCGCATCCTCCGTGCCATGCAGGATGAGCATGTCGTCGGCAAAGTCGAAGTATTCGTGCTCTGTGGCCTTGAAGGCGTTGAGGTCGTCGATGAAGCTCTGGTCCATCTTCATCTTGCGCTCGTAGCCGACCTGGATTTCCTTGCCCTTCTTGAGCTTGGCGCGGTCGTCGTCCGTTATGTGGTTGCTCATGGCGCGATACATATCGGTGGAGGGGCAGCGCAGCGCGATTTTCCGGAAGGGATTGCCGACTTCGATGAGGTAGCGCAGCGTCAGATAGCCGCCAAAGCTCGTAGAATAGATATAAAGATTCTCGGCTTTGAGTTCGTTCCTGGCGTACTGCGTGACGATGGTCAAATAGGTCAGGCATTCCGGTACGCTGAGCTTTTTGCGGGCGTCGGCGCCGTGGCAGGGCCAGTCGAAGGCGATGACGGCATACCCCTTGTATTTGCTCGTCAGGTGCTCGGCAAATTTCACGGTACCGGCCGTTTCCTTGCTGCTGCCGAACCCGTGCGTGACGAGGACGACGTTGGAAAATGTCCGGGTATTTTTATCGCTGTCTTTTACAAAAAGCTTGCAGCGGATGCTGAAGCCCTGCTGATTGATATCAAAGTGTTTTTCCATGGGAACCTCTCTTTTGCTGTGTAATCCGTCCCGGGGGACAGGATTAAGTATACCACAGAAGAGCGGGGATTTCTCAGTGTCTTTCGTCCTTGTTTTTTGCCGGGAGAACACGTATAATGAAATGACCATAGAAAGAAAGGAACGATGCGCTTTGAAATGGGCCGAAGTCAGTATTCGCACGACACATGAGGAAACGGATATCGTGGCGGAAATCTTCCACGATGTCGGAGCATCCGGCGTGGTCATCGAGGACCCGGAACTCCTGAACAGCTACATCGATAGCGGTCTTTTTGATTATTCCGACCTGCCGAAGGCGGAGCAGACGGAGCTTGTCACAGTCAAGGCTTATCTGCCGGCTGATGAGGAGCTCGATGCGAAGCTGCGGGCTTTTGAGCAGGGGGTCAAAGAGCTGGCACGCCGTGACGGGCGCGATGAGAAGGAAGTCGAGATCTCCTGCCAGACGGTCCAGGATGAGGACTGGGCTGACAATTGGAAGGCGTACTTTCATACGGAAAAGGTTGGCGGCCTCATTGTCATCCAGCCATCTTGGGAAGAGTATGAAGCGAGTCCCGATGACATTGTCGTGAAGCTTGACCCCGGTGCCGCTTTCGGCACGGGCACACATCCGACGACGGCCATGTGCATCCGGGCGCTCGAATCACTCGTCAAGGGCGGCATGCGCGTCTTTGATGTAGGCACGGGGTCCGGCGTGCTGGCTGTGGCTGCCGCCAAACTCGGTGCCGGCGAGGTCGTGGCGATGGATTACGACCGCACGGCCGCGCATGTCGCTGCGGAGAACGTGCAGCTGAATCACGTCGAGGACCGCGTGACGACGGGGGTCTCTGACCTGCTGAAGCAGTTTGCGGGCAAGGCGGATCTCATCATCGCCAACATCATTGCCGATATCGTCATCCGTCTCTTCGATGAGCTCGACGAACATCTGGCACCCGGCGGGCGCCTGCTGGCCTCGGGCATCATCGACGAGCGCGTGGCCGACGTCACGGAAGCTGCGATTGCGCATGGCTTCGTCATCGACCAGGTCATGGAGGAGAGCGGCTGGGCCGCCATGGTCATCAGCCGGGGGGACGAGGCATGAGAAGGCTTTTCTACAAGGGCCGCCTGGCGGAAACGATTGCCATCACGGGACCCGATGCACATCATCTCATGCATGTCATGCGCGCCAAGCCCGGTCAGGAGGTCGTGGTCGTGGATGATGCGGGCAAAGTGGGCCGCATGGAGATGGTGGCATTCTCTCCGGAAGCTGTGACGCTGAAGCTGCGCGAGGAGCTGGCCGCCGATACAGAGTCGCCGCTGGAACTCATCCTCGCGCAGTGCCTCTTGAAGGCGGACAAGATGGATACCGTCGTGCAGAAGGCCGTGGAGCTCGGCGCGACGGGCGTCATGCCCATCCGCTCGCATAACTGCGTCGTGCGCTACGACGCGAAGAAGGCCGAGAGCCGCCGCAGCCGCTGGCAGAAGATTGCCGATGAGGCGGCAAAGCAGTGCGGCCGCACTGCACTCGTCGAGGTCTGCCCGATTGCATCGCTGGCCTCATTCTGCGCGGATATGCAGCAGGAGGGGACAGAGGTTGTATTCTGCTATGAGAATGAAGAACAGGAGACGGCAAAGGCCTGCCTGCAGAAGCTGGCGGGCAAACGCATCGTGCTGCTCATCGGCCCGGAGGGCGGCTTTACGCTTGAGGAGGCTGAGGCCGTCATGGCGGCAGGCGGTCACAGCGTGACCCTTGGCCCGCGCATCCTGCGGGCGGAGACGGCGGCCATTGCCGGGCTCAGTATCGTACAATATGAAAAAGGAGATTTGGGAAGTTGAAAGTCGCTTTGACTACGCTTGGCTGCAAGGTCAATCAGTTTGAAACGGAAACCATGGAAGGCCTGTTCAAGCAGAGGGGCTACACGGTGGTGCCCTTCGAGGAAAAGGCCGATGTCTATGTCGTGAATACCTGCTCGGTCACGAGCCTCGGCGACCGCAAGAGCCGTCAGATCATCCGCCGTGCGCACCGCGAGAATGAACAGGCCATCATCGCGGTCTGCGGCTGCTACGCGCAGGTCGCGCCAAAGGAAATCGAGGCCATCGAAGGCGTGCGCGTCGTGCTCGGCACCAAGGAGCGCGCGCATATCGTCGATTACGTCGAGAAGGCCATGCAGGAAGACGGCATCCAGGGAACGATCACGGATATCATGCAGGCCAGGACGTTTGAGGATATTCCGCTCTACGACAGCCCTGAGCGCACGCGAGCCTTCCTCAAGATCGAGGACGGCTGCCAGAATTTCTGCTCGTACTGCATCATCCCGTATGCGAGGGGGCCGGTAAAATCACGTCTGCCGGAGCATGTGCGCCGCGAAGCGGAGAAGCTGGTCGCGATGGGCTTCAAGGAGATCGTGCTGACGGGCATCCATCTCGGTGCCTACGGCCGGGATCTGCCGGGGCAGGTGACGTTGGCGGATGCCTGCCGCGAGGTGCTCCAGGTGCCGGGACTCAAGCGCCTGCGCCTGGGGTCGCTGGAATCCATCGAGCTCTCGCCTGAGCTCTTTGCGCTGATTCGTGAGAACGAGCGCTTCTGCGCACATCTGCACCTGCCGCTGCAGGCGGGCTCGGACAAGGTCCTGCACGACATGAACCGCCATTACGATACGGCGGAGTTTGCGCGCCTCATCGAGCATGTCGAACATGAGGTGCCGGGCGTTGCCATCTCCACCGATATCATCGTGGGCTTCCCGGGGGAGACGGAGGAGAATTTCCAGGCGGGGCTCGATTTCGTTGAACGCATGAATTTCGCGCGCATGCACGTCTTCCCGTATTCGCGCCGCACGGGCACGCCGGCTGCCGCGCGCCGCGACCAGGTCGATGAGGCCGTCAAGAAGGAGCGCGTGCACCGCATGCAGGCGCTGGCAGACCGCAAGGCGGAGGAATTCCATGAGAGTTTCCTCGGCCGCACGATGCGCGTGCTGTTTGAGACGGAACGCGCGGGTGTGACGGACGGACTCACCGACAACTACATCCGCGTCTACACGAAGGATCCCGTGACCTGCGGCGATATCTACGAGGTCCAGCTTGATGAAATCTGGCGCGACGGCCTTCTGGGGCATGTGGTGACGCGGGACGAATAATCTTGAAAAAATCTTTTTTCAAAGAAGGTATTTTCCCGGGAATGACGAATTGTATTTAAAGATGGGTCCTCCGTGGGCCTTGAATGGTGAAGGGGGTGAATATGATGGCAGATTGTATCTTTTGCAAGATTGCACAGAAAGAGATTCCGTCCAAGCTGGTCTATGAAGATGACAGCGTCGTGGCATTCCGCGATCTGGAGCCGCAGGCCCCTGAGCATGTGCTCGTGATTCCGAAGAAGCATGTGGAAAGCCTGCTGGCGCTCAAGGATGAGGACAAGGCGCTCGTTTCCCACATCCTCGTCGATGTCATCCCGCAGCTCGCGCGCGATCTCGGTGTGGCTGAAAAGGGCTTCCGCGTCGTGGCCAATACCGGCGAGGAAGGCGGCCAGACCGTAAAGCATCTGCATTTCCACCTCCTTGGCGGCCGCTCTATGCAATGGCCCCCAGGCTGATCGGGAACGGCATTCTGTCCGTTCCGAAAACTTCAGGAGAGTGTTGACAGTGTATTATGCCCTGCGGTATAATGGTGTGGTGTAATTCTAACGACACAAACTCCCATGTTAAGTGGAGGGGGGGAAAAATAGATGGCAAACGAAATCAAAGTTGGTAAAAACGAATCGATCGATAGTGCTCTCCGCCGCTTCAAGCGTATGTCCCAGAAAGCTGGCACGCTTGCTGAAGTGAGAAAACGTGAACATTACGAGAAACCGAGCGTTCGCCGCAAGAAGAAGTCTGAGGCAGCTCGTAAACGCAAGTACAGAGGTTAATCTGTCATTTGCGCCAGGCGCCTGCGAGTTGAAAGATTCGCGGGTGCCTTTTTTAGTACGGTCGTGCAGGAAAAGAGAGGTTGATGAAGTATGTCACTGAAAGAACAGCTCACTGCTGATATGAAGGATGCCATGAAGAACCACGACAAGGACCGCTTGTCTGTCATCCGCATGGTACGCGGCGCTATCCGCCAGGCGGAGATCGACGGTGGCCACACGGAACTCGATGATGAGGCCGTCATCGGCGTCATCAGCAAGGAAGTCAAGATGCGCAAGGATTCCATCGATGAGTTCCAGAAGGGCGGCCGTGAGGATCTCGTCGCCAAGACGCAGGCCGAGATTGACGTGCTCATGCCATATCTGCCGGCTCAGCTCTCCGAGGAGGAAGTCAGGGCACTCGTCAAGGAAGCTGTCGAGAAGACTGGAGCCAAGACGCCGAAGGACATGGGCAGGGTCATGGGCATGCTGATGCCGAAGGTCAAGGGACGTGCCGATGGCAAGATGGTCAATACGATCGTCCGCAGCATGCTGCAGGGCTGAGTCGCGTTTATCCGGACAGGCGGGCCGTGGCGGGAGTGGGATGCTCCTGCCGCGGCCCGTTTTTGTGTATGGGATGGACGGAGGCATAAAGGTATTTTCCCTTACGTGTCGAATAGTATAAAACGAATACCTGTGAGCCCAAGGCTCTCAATCCGAAAGGGGGAATCCGCATGGGAATCGTGGATATGCCGCTTTTGCAGATGCTGTTGCTGGCCATCATGTTCCTGGCGATCTTTGTCGAGATCAAGACGGGCGGCATGGGCGCCGGCGTCATGCTGGGCATCGTGGCAGCCGGCGTCTTCTGGGGCAGCCAGTACGTCAAGGGACTTGTTGATCTCTATCAGATTGCCATTTTCCTGCTCGGCATCCTGTGCATCATCGTCGAGATCCTGCTGCCGACCGTTGGTCTGCTGGCCGGCGTGGGCGTGGCTGCCATGCTCTACAGCGTCGTGCTGGCGCTCGGCGGCGACATCAACGCGATTGTCGCCATGGCCGTATCCTTCGCCGCAGCCGTTGTTATCTTTGCCCTGATCGTCAAGAAACTGCCTTCGAGCAAGCTCTGGAACAAATTCGTGCTCAAGGATCAGTCGACTTCGAGCCGCGGGTACGTCAGTGCCGTCCAGGAGGATGATCTCGTGGGCAAGCGCGGCACGGTCCTGACAGAACTGCGTCCTTCCGGCTCTGCCCGCATTGACGGCCGTCCGGTGGATGTCGTGTCGGAGGGGGCGTTCATCCGCAAGGGCGAGGAAGTGGAGGTCATCTCGGTTCACGGCAGCCGCGTCGTCGTGCGGCGTACGGAATCTTCGTAAGACAAGTAGATGGAATGCATTTGGTAGGAGGCGTTTTTATGGCGATGTTAATCAGTTCCGGTTTTATCCTCGTGCTCATCGTGGCTGTGGTCATGCTCTTTCTGCACTTTGTGCCGCTGGGGCTCTGGATCTCGGCTCTGGCTGCCGATGTCCACGTCAGCATCATCACGCTCGTAGGCATGCGCATGCGCCGCGTGCCGCCAAGCAAGATCATCCTGCCGCTCATAAAGGCGAACAAGGCAGGACTCGATGTGGTGGTCAATCAGCTTGAGGCGCATTATCTGGCAGGCGGCAATGTCGACAAGGTCGTCGATGCCCTCATCGCGGCACACCGCGCCCAGATTCCGCTCCCCTTTGAGCGCTCTGCCGCCATCGACCTCGCAGGCCGCGATGTGCTCGAGGCCGTGCAGATGAGCGTCAACCCGAAGGTCATCGAGACACCGGTGGTTTCGGCCGTTGCACGCAACGGCATCGAGCTCAAGATCAAGGCGCGCGTCACGGTGCGCGCGAACATCGACCGTCTCGTGGGCGGTGCCGGTGAGCCGACCATCATCGCGCGTGTCGGCGAGGGCATTGTCACGACCGTCGGTTCTTCGGAAAGCCACAACGATGTGCTGGCAAACCCGGATGATATCAGCAAGACGGTGCTTGGCAAGGGCCTTGATGCCGGTACGGCGTTTGAGATCCTTTCCATCGATATCGCTGACGTCGATGTCGGACGCAACATCGGTGCCGAGCTCCAGACGGACCAGGCGGAGGCTGACAAGCGCATTGCGCAGGCCAAGGCTGAGGAACGCCGTGCGATGGCCGTGGCCAAGGAGCAGGAGATGAAGGCGTATACGCAGGAAATGGAGGCCAAGGTCGTAGAGGCCCAGGCCGAAGTACCGCATGCCATGGCGGAAGCGCTGCGCAGTGGCCGTCTCGGCGTCATGGATTATTACAACCTCAACAATGTCCAGGCCGATACGGATATGCGCAATGCCATCAGTACAGCTGGTGCAACCGATAAGATGAAGCCTGCCAAGCCGGTCAAGTGATGACAGAGCGGGGCAGAACAGCATAAAAGAGAGGTGCAGCATATGGATTCTTCTCTTCTCGTCATCATCCTCTTTGCTTTGTTTGCCATTGTCATGGACCGGCTGGGAAAGAAAGGCAGGAAGCTGCCGCGCGCGCCGAAGCGACCGGAGCCATCTGCGACGCTGCCGCCGCCTTTGCCGCGGCCGTGGCCGTCGCAGCGGGGCGGGCAGACAGAATCCGCGAAGGGGCGGCTTGGCTTCAAGATACCCGAAATCAAGGGAGCACCCCCGGCACCCGGCCATATCGATGCCGGTGGTGTTTACCGCGAGGCGGGAGCCGTGCTCAAGGAACAGCATGAACTGCAGCAGGAAGAGCAGGCAGCCAGACGCCATCATGAGGCGTATGAACAGGCCAAACGGCTGGAGGAAGCGCGCATCCGTGCGGAGGAACAGGCCGTTTATACAAGGGATGCGAAGATTCCACAGGGGGATGCTGGCGGCCCTCGGACAATCCTGCCGGTGCTGACGCCGGAATCGGCACAGCAGGCCGTTGTCCTCGCGGAAATCCTCGGCGAGCCGCGCGCCCACCGTCCGGGGCGCTGGCAGCAGCATCACAGGCATGAATGAGGAAGATTTTTGAGCGCCTGCCAGAAATGGCAGGCTTTTTCGATGACAAAAGGAGCAAAGTGTAGTAAAATTATAGAATGCATCGTGTATCATAAATGAGGTATAAATAACGAGTAAGGTTTTGTAGGTGATGAATTTGTCAAACCACATGTTTGATGTGATAAAAAGTGACCTGGAGGTCCTGGAAGAAGGTCTTTTGGAAGCAGTTTCTTCTGAAAATGACTTGGTGACAGAAGTGGGCACGCATCTGGTGACATCGGGCGGCAAGCGGATCCGTCCGGCGCTTTGCCTGCTTTCTGCCCATGGAGGGCCGTCCTTTGAGCTCGCGCATGTCCTGCCTCTGGCTGAGGCTCTGGAACTCATTCATACGGCTTCCCTGGTCCATGACGATGTCATCGATGAAGCCGATACGCGCCGCGGTTCGGAGACGGCCAATGCCCGCTGGGGAAATCAGGTTGCCATCCTTTCAGGGGATTACATCTTTGCACGGGCCTTCCATCTGATTGCCAATCAGGGATACGGAGAGCGCGTCTCCATGCGCCTGGCAGAACTCGTCTGCAACCTCAGTGTCGGTGAGATCATCCAGGACCATGCAGTCTACCAGGCATCGCGCGGCATGGACGACTATTATGAGCGCATCCAGAAGAAGACGGCCGATTTCCTTGAGATCTGCTGCGAGCTCGGCGCTCTCGTGGGCGGTGCTTCGGTGGAAGCAGCGGCAAAGCTCGCGGAGTACGGTCATTCCATCGGCATGGCATTTCAGATCACGGATGATTTGCTCGACATTGAGCAGACGTCGGAGAAAATCGGCAAGCCGGCGGGCAATGACATCCGCCAGGGCATCGTGACGCTGCCCGTCATCCGTGCGCTTGAGACGAGCCCTGACGCGGAGGAACTCCGTGCCATTGTCACGGATATGGATATGACGGATGAGATGGTCGAGCGTGCGCTTGCCATCGTCAAGGCCACCGATGCCGTGGACTTTGCCAAGGACAAGGCCGATGAATACCTGGCGCATGCCAAGGAAGTATTGCCGGAGGAACTGCCGGAGGAAATCCGCGAAGCCTATGTCATGGTGGCTGATTTTATTGGCGACCGCGACTTTTAAGGGATGGCAGGACCCTGCTGAGATTTCTCGATTCATGGAGGAACGATTATGTTTGGAATTGGTGTACCGGAACTGGTACTCATCTTGATCATTGGACTCATCGTCTTCGGCCCCGGCAAACTTCCGGAAATGGGCCGCACGCTTGGCAAGGGCATCCAGGAATTCCGCAAGGCTTCCAATGCGCTGTCGCAGGCCATCAATGCACCGGAGCAGCCGGCACAGCCGCCAGTCCCTCCCGCGCAGCCTGCGGCACAGGCGCCAGCTGCACCGGTACAGCCGGCAGCTCCGGCCAGCGCCCCGGTGCAGCCGGCCGCACCGGTTCCCGCACAGCCGGCTGCCAGCCCGCAGGCACAGCAGCCTGCAGCAGCCGGTCCGCAGGCAGCCGGACAGGCGCCTCAGCAGCCCACTGCTTATCAGGCACCGACGCAGGAGAGTGTGCGCCAGCAGCTGGCTGCCACGCAGAGCGGGGCAGAGCAGAAAAAAGATTGAGGGAAGGGCGCACCGTTGCGCCCTTTTTCTATTATATGGGGACTCGTAATAAACGAAAATTATAAGAGATGGATGCGGCGATGTATCGTTGTGATTTTACCAGTCTGACGGTATAATAAAGTCGTAGATTTACGAGCGTTGTCTCATGTTTAATTCAGTATTTCAGGAGGAACATTATGTTTGGATTAGGTGTACCGGAACTCGTCATTATCTTGATCATTGGCCTTGTCATTTTCGGACCGGGCAAGCTGCCCGATGTCGGCAAAGCCTTGGGCAAGAGCATTCGCGAATTCAAGCAGGCCAGCACGGATGAGAAAAAGGATGACAAGATGGTCAACGTGACGGCGAAATCCCAGGAGCCGGCCGATAAGAAAGATGAACAGAAGTGAGCTGGTGAGAGGATTTCATGGCAGAAGAAAGACAATATGAAGAAATCGAAGCGCCCGAGGAACTGCGTGCAGCAGAGGAGACGCCATCTCCGGCCGTGACGGAGGAGAATGCCGAGGATGACGGGACCATGTCGCTCGTCGCACATCTGACGGAGCTGCGCAGCCGCCTGATCAAATGCCTGGTGGCAATCGGCATCGGCAGCTGTGTGGGATATTATTTCATCGAAGATATCATGCATTACCTGACGCTGCCGGCTGGCAAGCTCTACTACATGCAGCCGTCCGAGGCCTTCTTCACGTATCTGAAGGTTGCTGTCGTAGCGGGGTTCCTGATGGCACTGCCCGTCGTGTTTTACCATGTCTGGCGGTTTTTCCTGCCCGCACTTACGCATAAGGAACGGGCGGTGCTTGGCATCGTCGTGCCGACCTCCGTCATCCTGTTCTTTTGCGGTCTGGCTTTTTCCTTTTTCCTGGTCCTGCCGGCCGGCATCCGCTTTTTCATGGGCTTTGGCAATTCGGAACTCGAGGCCCTGTTCTCCGTCAACAAGTATTTTGATTTTGTCATCACCTTTGTGCTGCCCTTTGGCTTTGTCTTTGAGCTGCCGCTCATCATCACGATACTCGGCAAGATGGGGATCCTGACGTCTGCACGCCTGAAGAAATTCCAGCGCATCGTCATCTTCCTGTCCTTTGTCATCGGCGCCATCATCACGCCGACGCCGGATATCTTTACGCAGTCGATGATCGCACTGCCGATGATCGTGCTGTATGAGGTCGGCTATTTCATTGTCCGCTATATCCTGCGCAAGTGAGAACAGGATAGGATATCGCACAGAGAACACGAACGAACATATAATGAGGAGTGATTGTTTTGGCATATAAGGACTTGCGTGAGTTCATTGCGGCGCTCGAGGCAAAGGGCCTTCTGAAGCGCATCCAGACGGAAGTGAATCCGGAGCTTGAAATCACGGAAATTACGGACCGCGTTTCCAAACAGGAAGGCAAGAAGAACGTGGCCCTGCTCTTTGAGAATGTAAAGGGCTCGAAGATGCCCGTACTCATGAATGCATTCGGCAGCTATGAGCGCATGGCGATGGCTCTCGGCGTCGAGAAGCTCGACGATGTGGCCGACGAACTGCGGGAGATGATGAAGCTGCCGTACGTCTCGCTGCAGAACAAGATGAGCGTCGTGACGATGATCCCGATGATCAAGCGTGCCATCAATTTCCCGAAATACGTCAAGCATGCACCGTGCCAGGAAGTCGTCGAGACGGAAAATCCGAGCCTTGATGATATCCCCATTCTCAAATGCTGGCCAGATGACGGCGGTCCCTTCGTGACGCTGCCTCTCGTCTTCACAAAGAACCCGAAGACGGGCAAGCGCAATGTCGGTATGTACCGTCTGCAGAAGTACGACAGCCGGACGACGGGCATGCACTGGCATATCCACAAGAACGGCGCGGAGAATTTCCGCGACATGAAGGCGCAGGGCGGCGACCGCATCGAGGCGGCCGTAGCCATCGGCACGGATCCGGTCCTCACGTATGCAGCCACGGCGCCGCTGCCGCGCGATATCGACGAGATGGTGTTTGCGGGGTTTCTGCGTCATAAATCCGTCGAGCTGGTCAAGTGCAAGACCGTGGACATCGAGGTGCCGGCGACGGCGGAGATCATCCTCGAGGGTTATGTCCTGACGAATGAACTGCGCCGCGAGGGGCCGTTCGGCGATCACACGGGCTATTACTCGCTGGCTGACGATTACCCGGTCTTCCACATCACGGCCATCACGCACCGCAGGGACGCCATCTACGCGTCGACGGTCGTCGGCAAGCCGCCGATGGAGGACTGCTATCTCGCGAAGGCGACCGAGCGCATCTTCCTGCCGCTCCTGCAGCAGATGCAGCCCGAGATCATCGACATCAACATGCCGCTCGAGGGCGTCTTCCATGACTGCTGCATCGTTTCCATCAAGAAATCGTATCCAATGCAGGCGCGCAAGGTCATGCACGCACTCTGGGGCATGGGGCAGATGATGAATGTCAAGATGATCATCGTCGTCGATGCTCATGTCGATGTCCAGGATATCAGCGAGGTGGCCTGGCGCGTGTTCAACAACATCGATGCAAAGCACGACCTCGAGATCGTCGAAGGTCCTCTCGATGTGCTCGACCATTCTTCGCCGATGGCCAAATGGGGTGCCAAGCTCGGCATCGATGCGACGAAGACGTGGCCGGAGGAAGGCCACAGCCGGCAGTGGCCGGATGAGATCCGGATGTCCGAGGACATCCGGGCCAAGGTTGACGCGAAGTGGAAGGAGCTTGGACTCGATTGATTTCCATCAAGGCACACATCAATAATGTGGCACTCCATCACACCATCTTTGACCTGCCGTTCGCCTTTATGGGCGCTGTGCTCGCAGCGGGCGGCCATCCGCGTCTCGTCGATCTCTTCTGGATTGCCCTGGCCATCACGAGCGGGCGCGCGGCGGCGCTTGCCATCGACAACCTCGCCGATCTCAAGTACGACAGCCAGCAGCCGCGCATGGCCTACCGCGCCATGGTCGCGGGACGCATCTCGAAGCGCGAGGCACTCATCTTCATCGTCCTGTGCTTCATCCTGCTCGTGTTCTCCGTCCTGCAGCTGCAGCCCATCTGCATCTATCTGCTGCCACTGGCTGCCATCCCGTTCATCATTTATCCGTTCATGAAGCGCGTGACGGGCTGGGTCCATATGTTCCTGGGCCTCGCCATCGCGATGGCTCCTGCCGGGGGCTGGGTCGGCGTCAGCGGCGAAATCACCGCACCGCTCATTGTGCTCTGCACGGCAGTGGCACTCTGGATTGGCGCCTTCGATGCCATGTACGGCGCGCAGGATGAGGAATTTGACCGCAGCCAGGGGCTGCATTCCCTGGCCGTGAGCTACGGAGCAGCTGGTGCCTTCCGCATCGCGGTTGTCTGCCATATCGTCTGCCTCGTCTGCTTCTTTGCCGTCGGCATCATGATGCATCTGTCCTGGCTTTATTTCGTCGGCGTCGGCATTGCCGGCGGCACGCTCTACTACCAGCATCAGATCGTGAGCCCGACGGATTTTTCCCGCGTGACACAGCGGTACTTCATGCGCAATGGCATCGTTTCGGTTGCCATCTTTGTCTGTACCTGGCTGAGTTTCTATATCTGACATACGCTTTTTGACTTTGTTTTTTCAGAGATAGGAAAGGTGATTTTATGACAGCTCGTATTTTGGAGGGCAAGGTCTTTGCCCAGCAGTTCCGTGAGGATGCCAAGAAAAAGGCGGAAGCCCTGAAGGAGAAGTACGGCGTACAGCCGGGCCTTGCCGTCATCATCGTCGGTGAGAATCCCGCTTCCCAGGTTTACGTGCGCAACAAGCACAAGTCCTGTGAGGCACTCGGCATTTACTCGGAGGTCATCGAGATGCCCGAGTCGACGACGAAGGAAGAGCTGCTGGCGAGGATTGATGCACTCAATGCGGATGATAAGATCCACGGCATCCTCGTGCAGCTGCCGCTGCCGAAGCAGATTGCCGCACATGAGTCCGAGATTCTCGAGCGCATCCGCCCCGAGAAGGATGTCGATGGCTTTCATCCCGTCAATGTCGGCCGCCTCGTGACGGGGCAGCCGGGGCTCGTGCCGTGCACGCCGTTCGGCTGCCTGCGCATGCTCGAGCTTGCCGGCATCCCGATTGACGGCAAGCGTGCTGTCATCATCGGCCGCAGCAACATCGTGGGCAAGCCGATGCTGCACCTGCTGCTCAGCAGGAATGCCACGGTGACGATCTGCCACAGCCATACGCAGGATCTGCCATCTGTCACGCGCGAGGCGGATATCCTCGTGGCCGCTGTCGGTCGTCCGCATTTTGTCACGGCGGATATGGTCAAGCCCGGTGCCACGGTCATCGATGTCGGCATCAACCGCATCGCGCCGAAGAAACTCGTCGGCGATGTGGATTTTGAAGCCGTCAAGGAAGTGGCCGGTGCCATCACGCCGGTCCCGGGCGGCGTCGGCCTCTTGACCGTCGCCATGCTCATGGAAAATGTTGTCCGTGCCGCAGAGATGCAGCTTCAGGCATAAAGAGAGCCGCAGGAGCGGCAAAGTGTTTCCCTTACAATGTGCAGGAGGTACAGAAATGAAAACCGATGTTGAAATCGCACAGGAAGCGAAGATGCGCCCCATCCAGGAAATCGCAGCAAAACTGGGGATTTCGGATGACGAACTCGAGCTTTATGGCAAGTACAAGGCAAAAGTGGCCCTTTCCGCTTGGGACCGCGTCAAGGACCAGCCGAATGGCAAGCTCATTCTCGTGACGGCCATCAATCCGACGCCGGCAGGTGAGGGCAAGACGACGACGAGTGTCGGCCTTGCCGATGCGTTCCACCGCCAGGGCAAGAAGACGGCCGTCGCGCTGCGCGAGCCTTCGCTCGGACCGTGCTTCGGCCTCAAGGGCGGTGCTGCCGGCGGCGGCTATGCGCAGGTCGTGCCGATGGAGGATATCAACCTGCATTTCACGGGAGACTTCCACGCTATTACGACGGCGCACAATCTGCTCGCCGCTGTCATCGACAATCACATCCAGCAGGGCAATGCCCTTGATATCGACGTGCGCCGCATCACCTGGAAGCGCGTGCTCGACCTCAATGACCGTGCGCTGCGCCACGTCGTCATCGGCCTCGGCGGCAAGGCTCATGGCACACCGCGCGAGACGGGCTTTGACATCACGGTAGCTTCCGAGATGATGGCCATTCTCTGCCTCGCGAAGGATCTCGAGGACATGAAGCAGCGCCTCGGCGAGATCGTCATCGGCTACAGCCGTGATGGCCGCGCCATCCGCGCCAAAGAGCTGAATGTAACGGGTGCCTTGACGCTGCTCTTCAAGGACGCCATCAAGCCGAACCTCGTGCAGACGCTCGAGGGCACGCCGGCTTTCATCCACGGCGGCCCGTTTGCGAATATCGCCCATGGCTGCAACAGCGTCATGGCGACGAAGTTTGCCTTGAAATTTGCGGATTACGTCATCACGGAAGCCGGCTTCGGTGCAGACCTCGGCGCCGAGAAATTCCTCGACATCAAATGCCGTTTCGCCGGCCTCAAGCCGGATGCCGTCGTCATCGTCGCGACGGTGCGTGCGCTCAAGATGCACGGCGGCCTCGACAAGAAGGAACTCGGCAAGGTCGACATGACTGCACTCGAGAAGGGTATTGCGAACCTTACGAAGCACATCGAGAATATCCAGAAGTTCGGCTTGCCGGCAGTTGTCGCCATCAACGCCTTCCCGACGGATACGAAGGAAGAACTCGACTTCGTCGAAAAGAAGTGTAATGAACTTGGTGCTGAAGTCGCTCTGTCTGAGGTCTGGGCCAAGGGCGGCGAAGGCGGCCTCGCGCTTGCCGACAAGGTTATCGAGGCGACGAAGAAGCCGAATGATTTCCATTTCATCTACGATGTCGAGGACAGCATCCCCGAGAAGATCGAGAAGATCACGAAGGAAATCTACGGCGGCGACGGTGTTGATTTCACGCCGGCGGCCAGGAAGCAGCTCAAGGAGATTGAAGAGCTCGGCTTCGACAAGATGCCGGTCTGCATGGCCAAGACGCAGTACTCACTCTCGGATGATGCGACGAAACTCGGCCGTCCGACCGGCTTCCGCATCACGGTCAAGGAGTTGCGCATCAGCGCCGGCGCCGGCTTTATCGTCGCCCTGACGGGCAACATCCTGACGATGCCAGGCCTGCCGAAGCATCCGGCAGCGGAGAACATGGACATCGATGTCAACGGCAAGATCACAGGTCTGTTCTGATCCCATCAGCACATCCCGCTCTTCGGAGCGGGATTTTTTATTTTATATTATAATTTATATAATTTATGATAGATGCAGCTTCGATACTTGCAAAATCGATAAAAAGATTTTACAATGATGGTAATGTAACGGTTGTATTTTTTATCCATCGGGTAGTCTGATGGCAGTGGAGGAATCGTATGAAGCGTATCTCGGTAGAACTCGTGCCGCGTGACGAAGAAGCGTTGCGCCAGGAGCTCGCGCTCCTGCAGCAGTATCAAGAAAAAGTCGATGTCATCAACATTCCGGACCTGTTGCGCTTTCCCTTGCGGAGCTGGCAGGGGGCGGCCGTCGCGAAGGATTTTTTCCCGGCATCCATGCCGCATATCCGGGCGATGGATATCAATCTTGAAGAAGAGCTCTCGATGAAGGAATACCTGCGGGCGCACGATATCCGCGAAGTGCTCGTCATCGAAGGCGATCCTCCGCAGGACATGATGCATGAAGTCTATCCGACGAATAGCGTCGATGTCATCTGGAAATTCCGCAAGGAGATGCCGGAGGTCAAGGTCTATGCCGGCATCGATCAGTACCGCGGATCGATGGCACAGGAGCTCTACCGCATCAAGCGCAAGCTCCAGGCGGGGGCAGCCGGCTTCTTCACGCAGCCGTTCTTTGATATGCGTTATCTTGCGGTCTATGCCGATATGCTGCAGGGACTTGAGGTCTATTGGGGTGTTTCGCCCGTCATGAGCGCGCGTTCCCAGAGTTACTGGGAGCGCAAGAACAACGTTGTTTTCCCGCATTCGTTCCAGCCGACGTTGGAGTGGAGCGTGGATTTTGCGCACGAGGTCATGGAGTATGCAGAACGCGAGCAGGCGAATGTTTACCTCATGCCCATCAAGACGAATCTTGCCGCTTACCTCGCCGGGGTCTTCGCTTGAAGACGGCGTGACAAGTAGTTTAATCATCTAGTGATAGGAGGAAACTTAAGTAACTGAAAGGATGCTCAAATATGAACAAAAGTGTAGCGATATGCTAAAGACTCAAAGAATCCATTGAGTTAGTTTGTGCTGACTTTACAGCAGTCGGAACGGCTGGAAATAAGCCAGAGGCGGTTGAAACAGTCCGTCTAACTACGGGATAGCACCCTGATGGTAGCCGTTGGACAATGGTAAATGCGAGAACCAAGCAAGGTTGGCGAACCAATACGCAAAAACAAAATATTATGAAAGGAGAAAGCTACTAGATGTAATTGGCAGAATATCACAAATAAGATACTGTCAATGTGTACCGATGGCTAGTCGGGAATTTACGCCTTTGGAGTATCACGCAAACGTTAGTAGCCTGTCTTTTGATGGCGAGGACGGATACGATGAACAAGGAACTACAAATCGTGAGATTGTAGCGAAACATCTTGACATAGATATATTTGTCTATGTTTTAAGTAGCAGAGTGGATTATGTTTAAGATTCTCAGGAAAGAGGAATTGTCGCCCCATGTGTATGCCATGGATATCGAGGCGCCGCGCGTGGCCAGGAAAGCCGAACCGGGTCAGTTCATCATCCTGCGCGTCAATGAAGAAGGCGAGCGCATCCCGCTGACCATTGCGGATTTCGACCGGGAAACCGGGAAAATCCTCATCGTCTTCCAGGCCATTGGCGCGTCGACGATGGAACTCGCGGCCATGAAGGAAGGCGACAGCCTGCTGGATTTCGTCGGACCGCTCGGACGCCCGTCTGAGATTCAGAAGCTTGACGGCACGATGGTCGTTGTCGGCGGCGGCATCGGCGTGGCGCCGACGTATCCGATTGCCCGGGCCATGAAGGAAGCGGGCAACAAGGTCATCGCCATCATGGGAGCCAAGACGAAAGACATCCTCATCATGGAAGATGAGATGAAGGCCGTGACGGATGAGGTGCTCGTGACGACGGATGACGGCTCTTACGGCATCAAGGGCTTTGTAACGAATGCCGTGCAGGCACTCGTTGACCGCGGTGAGAAAATTGCGCAGATCACGGCCATCGGCCCGGTCATCATGATGAAGAGCGTGGCGGATGCGACGCGCGATCTCGGCATCCATACGGTCGTCTCGCTGAATCCAATCATGGTCGACGGCACGGGCATGTGCGGCGGCTGCCGCGTGACGGTGGGCGACGAGACGAAGTTCGCCTGTGTCGACGGGCCGGAGTTTGATGGCCATCTCGTGGACTTCAAGGGGCTCATGAGTCGTCAGCGCATGTACCGTGATCTGGAAGCAGAAGAAAAAGATCATGTTTGCCGTATTGGCCTGGGGAGGGATTGAAATGGCACTTTCATTGAAGAAACACGCGATGCCGGTACAGGATCCCAAGGTCCGTGCCCATAATTTCTCTGAGGTGGCACTGGGCTACGATGAGGAGACGGCTGTTGCCGAGGCGGAGCGCTGCCTGCACTGCAAGGTGCCGCAGTGCCGCAAGGGCTGCCCGGTTTCCATCGATATCCCCACATTCATCGCCAAGATCAAGGAGCGTGACTTTGACGGCGCCATTGCGACCATCAAGGAATCGAATGCCTTGCCGGCCATTTGCGGCCGCGTCTGCCCGCAGGAGAATCAGTGCGAGAAACACTGCATCCTCGCCAAGCGTGGCGAAGCTGTGGCCATCGGCCGTCTCGAGCGCTTCGCCGCCGACCGCCAGCTGGCCAGGGAAGACGACATTCAGCCCGTTTCGCGCGCAGCCGATGCGCAGAAGGTAGCCATCATCGGTGCTGGCCCCTCGGGGCTCTCGTGCGCCGGCGACCTGGCGAAGAAGGGTTACGATGTCACGATCTTCGAGGCCCTGCACAAGGCGGGCGGCGTGCTGTCCTACGGCATCCCGGAATTCCGTCTGCCGAAGGACACCGTGGTCAAGAAAGAGATTGAGAACATCCAGAAGCTCGGCGTCAAGATTGAGGTGGATTCCGTTATTGGCCGCCTCTACACGGTTGACGAACTCATGCAGGAGGAAGGTTTTGATGCCGTATTCATCGGCACAGGCGCCGGCCTGCCGCGCTTCCAGGGAATCCCCGGCGAGAACTTCAACGGCGTGTACTCGGCCAATGAGTTCCTGACGCGCTGCAATCTCATGAAAGCCTATAAATTCCCGGAATATGCGACGCCAATCCGCGTGGGTAAGCGCGTGGCCGTCGTGGGCGGCGGCAACGTCGCGATGGATGCAGCCCGCACGGCCCTGCGCCTCGGCGCGGAGAAGGTGACCATCGTTTACCGCCGCAGCGCCGCCGAGATCCCGGCGCGTGCAGAAGAAGTCGAGCATGCCAGGGAAGAGGGCATCGAGTTCCAGCTGCTGACGAATCCGGTGGAGGTCCTCGGCGATGAGAATGGTTGGGTCAAGGGACTCAAGTGTATCCGCATGGAGCTCGGCGAGCCCGATGCCTCGGGACGCCGCCGCCCGCTGCCGGTCGAAGGATCGGAATTTGAGCTGCCGATGGATACGGTCATCATCGCCATCGGTACGGGTCCGAACCCCATCATCGCCCATACGACGAAGGGGCTTGAGACGACGAAGCGCGGCAATATCATGGCGGATGAAGAAACGGGCATGACGTCCAAGGAAGGCGTATTCGCCGGCGGCGATATCGTCACGGGCGCCGCCACGGTCATCCTCGCGATGGGCGCCGGCCGCAAGGCAGCTGCCGCCATCGATGCATATCTGAAGAGCAAGCGCTCCTGAAGGATTCCCGGCATCAATAGGCCTTGGGTGATGCCGCAGAGGCCAGCAATTCCAGGGCAGAAGAGGAGTTTATCATGATCCTGGTCAGTGCCTGTCTGCTGGGGCATAATGTCAAATACAACGGCGGCAATAATGCCAACGAACTCTTGCAAAAATACAATGCGCGCGGGCGCTTCGTTGCGGTCTGCCCGGAATGTTTCGCGATGCTGCCCGTGCCGCGTCCGCCCATGGAGATCCAGGGCGGCAACGGCAAGAAACTCTTGGCTGGAAAGGCAAAGGCCATGGATAAGGACGGCATGGATACGACCGCATACCTCCTGACAGGCGCGAGAAAGCTCCTGAAGATCGCAGAGGCGTACCATGCCAGGGTGGCCATCCTCAAGGAGGGCAGCCCCTCCTGCGGCGTCCACAATATCTACGACGGTACCTTCCGCGGACGCAAGATCAGAGGTGCCGGCGCAGCAGCTGCACTGCTGCAGAAGCACGGCCTGACCGTTTATTCCGAAAAGGACATGACCGTTGGCCGCCTCGAGACGCTCCTGGCAGAAGATCTGCGCCGCGACCGCGTCTGATTTCGTGAAGAGTCAACCAATTGTATCGTAACGCTCATGCATTTGCAGTCATCCTGATGGATGGCTGCATTTTTGTATATAAAATGGCACGATTTATGCATATTAAACAAGCAGGAACCAAATTTGTGAATACGGGGAGTGTGAGTGTATGCATGAAGTCTTGACATTTGGTGAACCCATGGGCTTGATGGCGGCGGAAGAAGCACGGCCGCTGAAGGACGTAACACATTTTACGCGCTATGTATGTGGTGCGGAAGTGAATGTTTCTGTCGGCCTGGCCCGGCTGGAGCATTCGGTTGCTTACGTATCGCGCGTGGGGAAAGACCCGTTTGGTGCGCATATCATTGACTTTCTGCAGGCCAACGGTATCGATCCGCAGTATATCCTGCAGGATGATACATTCCTGACGGGGATGCAGCTGAAAGCCAAAGTGGAAACGGGTGACCCGGAAGTGGTCAACTTCCGGCAGGGAACCGCCTTCTCTCATTTTGCACCGGAAGACCTGGAGAAGCTTGACTGGGAAGGTGTGCGCCACGTACATATGACGGGCATCCCGCCGGCTCTTTCTGCAAGCTGCCGCGCAGCGGCCATACGCTTGATGGAGATGGCACGAGAACGGGGCGTATACGTTTCGTTTGATCCCAATATCCGTCCGGCACTTTGGCCGGATAAGGCGGAGATGGTACGCGTGCTCAATAAAATGGCTGCAAAGGCAGATCTCGTTTTGCCGGGGATTTCAGAAGGAAAACAGCTGGCAGGGACCTCGGACCCGGAACAGATTGCAGATTTCTATCTGACACAAGGTGCTAAAGCCGTCATCGTTAAGTTGGGAGCCAGGGGCTCTCTCGTAAAGGAAGCTGGTCAGGAGGCTTTCGTATCTCCCGGCTTCCATGTTGCCAAAGTCGTGGATACGGTTGGAGCGGGTGATGGCTTTGCTGTAGGCGTTATCAGCGCACTCCTGGAACATCAGGGCCTTGCGCGGGCGGCAGAACGTGGAGCTGCCATTGGCGCCCTGGCAGTCATGTCACCAGGTGATAATGAAGGCCTGCCGACAAGAATGCAGCTGCAGACTTTTATGGCAGAAAATCAGAGCAGGAGGGATTCATGATGGACAAATTTGAAGTGATGGCCAAATTAAAGAAACAGGGTATCATTGCCGTTGTACGCGGAAAAAACATGGAAGACGGCATCCGTACGGCTGAGGCCTGCATCAAAGGCGGCGTAAAGGCGATTGAGCTGGCGTTCACAACGCCGAGAGCACAGGAAGCCATCCGTACGCTGGTCGAAGAATATCAGGCAGATCCCGAGGTTGTGATTGGTGCGGGCACGGTCCTTGAAGCGACGACTGCGCGCCTGGCCATGGTGGAAGGAGCAAAGTTCATCGTTTCTCCGGCCTTTGATGAAGAAACCGTGCGTCTCTGCAATCTTTACCGTGTGGTTTCCTGCCCGGGGGTCATGACGCCGGGCGGCGCCGTTGATGCTCTGAAAGCGGGTGCGGATATCGTCAAGGTGTTCCCCGGTGACATTGTCGGGCCCAAGATGATCAAGGATATCCACGGGCCGCTGCCGCAGGCTCCTCTGATGCCTTCCGGCGGTGTCAATGTCGATAACGTGGCAGACTGGCTCAAGGCCGGCTGCATCGCCGTATCTGCCGGCAGCAGCCTGACCGGTGCTGCGAAAACAGGAGATTACGATGGTGTGACGGCCATGGCACAGCGCTTTGTACAAGCCGTAGCCGAAGCAAGAAAATAATAAGTCTGTTCATAGAAGAACTGCATTGTCAGAGAATCTGCACAATGCAGTTCTTTTTTGCGGGTGTTATTTCATAAAGCAATATAATGCATTTCATAATGAAATAAATAGAGCAAAAATATCGAGGAAACAGTGGTATACTCTCAAAAATCGGAATAATTTTATAACAATCAAAAATAAATTTTAATCCTGTTGTTACAATTTGAAGCTATAAAAATCAAGACAATTCAGCAACTTATCCCAGATGTGTTGGAAAAATTTTACGTATTCAGAATAAATTGGCATGCATATTGCTATTATAATAGAGTAAAAGGAAGAATGGGGTAAGCAAATCACCCCAACTAAAGAGGGTCTTTTGAAAGGAGTGCTTTGGCATGAAGAAAACTTTGTTGGCGCTGGCGACGATGGTATTGTCAGCATGCCTGTTGACTGGGTGTGGCGGACAACAGCAGGCAGCTGGGACGAAAGATGGAAAAATCGTCATCCAGGTTGGTTATGAGAACAATCCGGGTGAACCGTTTGATCAGGGCATTAACAAGTGGAAAGAGCTTCTGGAAGAAAAAAGCAATGGTACCATGCAGATTGAAGCATATCCTTCCAGCCAGCTGGGCAATAAAAATGATCTGATTGACCAGATGATTGCCGGACAGCCGGTTGTGACACTGGCAGACGGTGCCTTCTACGCAGACCGTGGCGTCAAGGACTTCGGTATCGTCTTTGGTCCGTTCCTGTTTGATAACTGGGATCAGTGCTGGAAGCTCACGAAGAGCGACTGGTATGCAAAGGAAAGCAAAGAGCTGGAAGACAATGGCCTGAAGATCATTGCTTCGAACTGGGTTTATGGCGATCGTCACCTTTTGACGAAGAAACCGGTCAATTCTCTGGCTGATCTCAAAGGCATGAAGATCCGTGTCCCGAACAACGAAATCCAGGTTAAGGGCTTTGAAGTTCTTGGTGCCGTACCGACGCCGATGGCTCTTGGTGATGTTTACACGGCTCTGCAGCAGGGCACCATTGATGGTGTAGAAAATCCGCTGCCGGTTCTGTATAACGGTAAATTCCAGGAAGTGGCAAAGTATTTGATTCTCGATGGTCATGTTAAAAACTTTACGACGCTTGTCTGTGGTGAGAAATTCTGGACCAGCCTGACCAAGGAACAGCAGGATATGCTGGTTTCCACCTGCGAAGAAGCCGGCCTCTACAATAACGAGCTTCAGAAAAAAGCAGAACAGGATGTCCTGGAGAAATTCAAGGCAGAAGGTGTAACGGTGGTCGAGCCTTCTCAAGCTGTACTTGATGAATTCCGTACTGCAAGCAAGAAATTCTATTCGCTTCCGGATTTCAAAGACTGGTCGCCGAATCTCTATGATACGGTAAAAGCAGCTATGCAATAATCCCTGAGTCTATGGCAGGCGGAAGGCCCGAGGAAATGGAGTCCTTCCGCCTTGCTTCTTGAATGTTTGTGTATGTTTTTAGGGAGACTGGTGAAATTATGGAAGAGCAAAAAAATCTTGGCAGATCCATTCTCAACAATCTGGACTTCTTTATTGCAGGAATTGCCCTGACGGTTTTGGTATTTGTAACGTTTTTCGGTGTTTTTGCACGATATTTTCTGGGAAGCCCGTTCGCCTGGGAAGAAGAGGTCCAGCTGGCCTGCTTTGTCTGGATTACCTTTTTGGGCGTCGGTGCAGCCTTCCGGACAGGCAGCCATGTGGCCATTGAGATCGTGGTGGAGCGCCTGCCGAAAAAAGTGGGACATTGGATTGAACTTGGCGGCTATGTCATCTCGATGGGCATTCTGCTGTTCTTCTTCTATTACAGTGATGTCATTGTCTACTCGATGGTGCAGATGGGGCGCAGCACGAATATCCTTCATATTCCCAATTCAATTATCTATCTGGTAGTGCCAATCGGCTGTATCCTGATGATGTATAACTATACGCGCGTGATTATCAAAAAATTCAAGGAGGTGCGTGACTGATGGAAAGCAGTATTGCAATCTCAACCATTGTGCTGTTGGTCCTTTTGTTCTTGAAAGTACCGGTTTTCCTTTCTGTTCTTTCCGGCGGCGTCATGTATTTCCTGCTCTCACCGAATATTCCTGGACAGATTTTTGTGCAGCGCGTCATTGCAGGAACAGAAAGCATTCCGTTGCTGGCCATCCCGTTTTTTGTCTGTGCCGGCGTCTTCATGAACTATACAGGCGTTACCAAACGCATCATGAATTTCTGTGAAGTCCTGCTGGGAACCTTCAGCGGCGGTCTTGCACAGGTGGCCATTCTCCTCAGTACCCTGATGGGCGGACTTTCGGGGTCGAACCTTGCCGATGCAGCGATGGAAGCGAAAATGATTGTTCCGGAGATGCAGAAACGCGGCTTCTCCCTGGAGTTCTCTTCAGTTGTCACAGCTACTTCCGCCATTATCACGCCGCTCATCCCGCCGGGAATTGCCATGATTATTTACGGTTCCATCGGCAATCTGTCCATCGGCAAGCTCTTTATGGGCGGCATTGGACCGGGCCTGCTGCTCTGCGTGGCCATGATGATGCTCGTATCTGTGATTTCGCACAAGCGCGGGTACAAGCCAATGCGCGAACATCATGCGACGGCAGGTGAATTCTGGAGCGCTTTAAAGGCAGCTTTCCTGCCGCTCTGCCTGCCAATCATCATCATCGGCGGCATCCGCATCGGTCTTTTCACGCCGACCGAAGCCGGTGCTGTTGCCATTGTGTATTCCCTGTTCCTTGGCCTCGTTTACCGGGAGATGCGCATGGCGGATATCGTGACGGGCATTAAAGAAACGATCACGACGTCGGCTTCCATCATGATTATCATTGGTGCTGCATCTACTTTTGCTTGGATCTTGACGAAAGAGCGTATCCCGCAGGAACTCGCACAGATGATGATTACATTCCTGCAGAGCCCTGGGATGTTCCTCCTGGTCGTTAACATTTTCCTGCTTTTTGTCGGTATGTTCCTGGAAGGCAATGCTGCCATGATCATCCTCGTACCGCTGCTTGCTCCTATTGCAACGCATTTTGGCATCAATGAGTACCAGTTTGCCATCATGTTCATCTTTAACCTGGCAATTGGCGCTCTCTCGCCGCCAATGGGCACGCTGATGTTTGTTACCTGCGGTGTTACCAAGTGTAAGATGAGTGCCTTTATTCGTGAAGCCGTGCCATTTTACCTCCTGCTCCTTGTATGCCTGCTTCTCTTGACGATTTTCCCTGTATTCAGTACGGGCGTAATCAATTTGCTATATAATTAAAGCAATTGATTCAATCGTTGCAGGAGGAAGCATATGTCACTCATTCTATTTGCTGCGCCGACTGAAGAGGTCGGACGCAAGGCAAGAAAAATCATTCGCAGGAAAGGCCTTTCCATACCCGTTCTGGTAACCGATGACAAATCGGCGTGTGCGGAGATAGAATCGCATCCGGAAGCGCTCGTAATCATCAGCCGCGGTGGCGTGGCTGAGGAGATCAAGAAAATCCCGGGAAAAACGGTAGTCGAGGTCACGACGTCCTTCAATGACATTCTCACGGCTGTTGCTTACCTGAGCAGTAAGGATTGTCATCGCATTGCCATTGTCATGCGCGACAATATCCTTTTTGATATACCGCAGAATTTTTCTCTGGCGGATACGGATATTTTCGTGCGTCCGTGCCGGACCTATGAGGAAATTGAGGCAACGGTCAGGAGCCTGGTCATTGGCAAGACGGTGGATGGGATTGCCGGCTGCCGCTATGCCATCCGTGTAGCAGAAGAAAATGGCATGCTCAATTCGTATGTGGATTCCAGCGAATCCTCCATTGAGAAGGCCATCAACGATGCGGTGAAAATCCGGGATGCCAAGAAAAAGGAAGCGTTGCAGCTGGAGCAGCTGCAGGCCGTTGTGCAAAATATCCAGGAGGGGATTGCGGTCCTGGATGAAAACAAGCATCCGCTCTTTTTCAACGAGGAAGCCAATCGCTTGTTTCAGGGGAATATCCTGCGTAATCTGCCGAAGCAAATGGAACCATATATCAAGGACTACACTGGAGAGCAGCTGATTACCATTGGCGAAAATACAGCTCTTTTCCGCATGATTCCCATAGGTATGAGGGATCAGCATGAGAATACCGTGCTCGTTTTTCATGAAACTGGCAGCATAGCCAAATCAGAACAGAAGATACGCACTTCGATGTATCAAAAAGGCCTTTATGCCAAAAAGCATTTTTCAGACATATTGACCGTTTCGCCCCGGGTCAAGAAATTGCTCGCTTTAGCCGAGAAATTCGCACAGACGGAGGCAAATGTACTGATTACAGGAGAGACGGGAACGGGCAAGGAAGGTATGGCACAGAGCATTCACAATGTCAGCCAGAGAAGCCACAAGCCGTTTGTTTCGGTCAACTGTGCATCCATACCGCCCAATCTGATTGAAAGTGAATTGTTTGGTTACGTGGAAGGTGCATTTACCGGTGCCAGACGCTCCGGCAAGAAAGGGCTCTTTGAACTGGCAGATGGTGGCACGATATTCCTGGATGAGATTGCCGAACTCCCCCTGAATATACAGGGACGCCTCCTGCGTGTCCTGCAGGAGCATGAAATCATGCGCGTCGGGGATGATAAGATCATCCCGCTTGATATCCGCGTGATATGTGCTACGAATAAGAATCTGCGTGATATGGTAGATGAAGGAAATTTCCGTGAGGATCTTTATTATCGCGTCAATGTGCTGAAAATCAACATACCGCCGTTGCGCGAGCGCAGAGAAGATATCATGATGCTCATGCAGTATTATTTTCATCAATTTGCGCCCAAGATAGAATTTTCTTCCTGGTTTGATAAAAGATTAAAAAATCGCCTGATGAATTACGCATGGCCGGGCAATATACGCGAGCTGCGCAATATGGCAGAAGTTTTTGCCTGCTATGCTGACGGTTACGGCAGCTGCATCCATCTGGATGAACTGATGGATGGAAGCCGTATGAGCAATAACGAGAATACGATAGAAATTCCTTTGGGATTGTCACTCAAAGAAATTGAGATTGCGGTTATCGACCGCATGCTGGAGCAGTATACGCCAGAGGAAACGTGTGCGAAATTGGGAATCAGCCGTGTGACACTTTGGCGTAAATGCCGTCGTGAAGTTTAGACTGTCCATTTTTACTGATTCACCCGCAAGGGTGAAGATAAGAGGAGGATTTTTCATGAAAGCAATTCGTATCAATCAGCCTGGAGAAGTGGAAATTTTTGAGACGGAAAAGCCCGTGCCGAAAAAAGGTGAGGCGCTTTTGAAAATCCTATATGGAGGCATTTGCGGCAGTGATCTGGGAACGTATCGCGGTACGTTTGCCTATGCTTCTTATCCGCGTATCCCGGGTCATGAATTTTCGGCGCAGATCATGGAAATCGGAGAAAATGACCGTGGGCTCAAGAAGGGCATGATTGTTACCTGCAATCCGTATTTTAACTGCGGGAAGTGCTATTCCTGCGAGCGCGGACTCCTGAACTGCTGCGAACACAACGAGACGATGGGCGCGCAGCGTGATGGTGCATTCATGGAATACATCACGATGCCGATTGAGAGAATCTATGACGGCAAGGGCCTTTCGCCGAAACAGCTGGCACTCATCGAGCCGTTCTGCATCAGTTACCATGGCGCCGGGCGCGCGCACATCAAGCCGGGTGAGAAAGTCCTGGTTGTCGGCGCGGGCACGATTGGCGTTCTGGCCGCTGCTTCCGCAAAAGCAGCTGGTGCAGAAGTCTATATCGCGGATATCGCACCGGAGAAGCTGGCTTATGCAAAGAAGAGCTTTGATCTCGCCGGCACGATCCTGAATGACAGTCCGGAGCACTTCAAGCAGGCCGTACAGGAAATCACGGCAGGCAAAGGCTTTGATGTGACCATTGAGGCAGTCGGCCTTCCGTCTACCTTCCTCAGCTGCATTGATGCGGCAGCCTATGGCGGACGTTTTGTCCAGATTGGCGTCGGCAAGAAGAATGCGGACTTTGATTTTACGCTTCTGCAGAAAAAAGAATTGAATGTCTTCGGTTCCCGCAATGCTTTGAAGCAGGATTTCCTGGACCTCATCGATCTGGTGAAAGCTGGTAAAGCAGATGTCGAGAAAGTCGTGACCAATGTTTATGAGATGGCGGATGCCGCCAAGGCCTTCCGCGATTTCTCCGAAAATGCCTCGAAGATGCTCAAAGTCGTCATTCATTTTGCGGATCCGGAATGAATCCTGTCAGGGGAGAGTCGAGAATGAAGAATATCCAAGATATTTACCATCGGTCAGAGCATCCCATCAAGGTGCTGCAGTTCGGTGAAGGAAATTTCCTGCGTGCCTTTGTCGATTATGCAATCGACCGTGCCAATGAGGAGCAGGGCTTTGATGCCGGCGTAGCCGTGGTCATGCCGCGGGCAAAACAGGTGAATGCGCGTTTCCTGACGCAGGACAATCTTTATACCGTCTGTCTGCGCGGTCAGCGGGCTGGCAAGCCGTACAAGGAGAACCGGGTCGTCACCTGCCTGGAACGCATCATTGCCGCTCATGAAGATGAGAAGGCCTATATGCAGCTGGCCAAACTTGATACGCTGGAATTTGTTATCTCCAATACGACGGAGGCCGGCATTGTCTTTCGTGAGGCGGACCGGTTTGAAGATGCGCCGCCGCAGTCTTTTCCGGGAAAACTGACGAAATTCCTGTTTGCGCGCTACCAGTATTTCCATGGTGCAGCCAATAAAGGGCTCATCATGCTGCCGGTGGAACTCATTGATCACAATGGTGCTGCGCTCAAAGCCTGCGTAAAGAAATATGCGGAGCACTGGCAGCTCGAATCGGGCTTTTCGTCCTGGCTGGATACTGCCTGCACATTTGCGGATACTCTGGTCGACCGTATTGTGGCGGGCTATCCGAAGTCAGAGGCCGCTGCCTATGAGGAAGAACTGGGTTATCACGATGCGCTCATGACTCAGTGTGAGCCATTTGCGCTCTGGGTAATCGGGGACCCGCAGCTTAAAGACAAACTGCCGCTCAATGCACCGGATTTCCCGGTAGAATTTACGGCGGATATCGCCAAATTCAAGGAACAGAAGGTCCGGATCCTGAATGGTGCGCATACGTCCATGGTTCTGGGAGCTTATCTGGCAGGGTTTGATTATGTTGGTGACTGCATGAAGGATCCTTTCATACGCCGCCAGCTGAACCAGTCTGTCTACGGGGAGATCGTGCCGACTGTCCATCTGCCGCAGGAGAAGGCAAAGGCATTTGCCGATGCTGTCTTTGAGCGCTTTGAGAATCCTTTCGTTCATCATGCTCTGCTGTCCATCGCCCTGAATTCCATTTCCAAGTGGCGTACGCGGGTCCTGCCCACGTTGAAAGACAGTCTGGCTGCCACAGGAAAGCTGCCGAAATGGCTCACGTATTCCATGGCGGCACTCTTGGCCTTTTATCATGCGACGGAGCGGGGCGATGGCTGCCTGATTGGTCATCGCGGTGAACAGGTGTATGAGATCCATGATGATGCGGATAAGCTGGAGCATATTGCCGCCTGGGCAGCCCTGCCGGATGCAGAATATGTCGATCATATCCTGAAATCCGCAGACTGGTGGGGGGAGGACCTCACGGCCATTCCGGGCTTTGCGGCAGCCGTGCAGGATCACTTCCGGCAGATCCGGACATATGGTGCAAAAGCTTACATTGAATCTTTGGGAAAAGAGGAATGAGATGGAACAGCTGATCAGGATTCATCCTGCGGATAATGTGGCAGTGGCCGTTTCTGCCTTGAAACAAGGTGAGACGGTTACGGCAGCCGGGAAAAACATCATGGTGCGACAAGATATCCCCGCTGGTCATAAAATGGCTATTGTGCCAATAGCAGCAGGTGAGGACGTCATCAAGTACGGTTTTCCCATCGGACAGGCGACCGTGGCGGTTCAGCCGGGCGAGTGGATGCACACGCACAATGTCAAAAGCAAGTTGGGAGATTTGCTGGAGTATCGCTATGAACCGCAGAAGGCACCGGTATGGCAGCCGACAGAGGACCGTGTTCATACCTTTCAGGGCTATGAACGCCGTGATGGCCGTGTCGGAATCCGCAATGAAGTATGGATTATCCCGACTGTCGGCTGTGTCAATGCGATAGCTCGGGAGATTGAGAGGCGGGCTCAGGCCTTTGCCGGTCCGCATGTGGATGGGATTTACGCCTACAGCCATCCTTACGGTTGTTCGCAGCTGGGCGATGATTTGCGCTATACACAGAAGTTTCTGGCAGGACTGGCACATAATCCCAACGCGGGGGGCGTATTGCTTTTGGGGCTCGGTTGTGAAAACAACAAGATGGACGCAATGCGCCAGCTGCTTACCGGTGTGGACGAAGCTGGAATAAAATTCCTTATCTGTCAGGACGCAGAAGACGAAGTAGAAGAAGGCGTGCGCCTGGTAAAGGAATTGGCGGCTCATGCGGCTGAAACAAAACGGACGACGCAACCGTTGGCGAAATTGTGCATCGGCGTAAAATGCGGCGGTTCCGATGGATTTTCCGGTTTGACGGCCAATCCTTTGGTCGGGTCCGTTGTCAATCGTGTTACGGCAGCGGGCGGCACTGCCCTGCTGACCGAAGTGCCGGAAATGTTCGGTGCGGAGACCTTGCTGATGAACCGCTGCAGAAATGAAGCGGTGTTCCAGAAAACCGTACATCTCATCAATGGGTTCAAGACGTATTTTCAGAAGCACGGCGAGAAAATCAATGAGAATCCGTCACCGGGCAATAAGGCGGGCGGCATCACGACTCTGGAGGATAAATCTCTGGGCTGTGTACAAAAAGGCGGCATCGCTCCCGTGGAGGATGTGCTGCTTTATGGCGAATCCGTAAAAGAAAAGGGCCTGTCGCTTTTACAGGCACCCGGAAATGATCTTGTTTCTTCGAATGCGCTGGCTGCTTCCGGTGCGCAGATGGTGCTTTTTACGACAGGACGCGGCACGCCGTTTTCCTGTCCGGTCCCCACGCTCAAGATTGCAAGCAACAGCCGTCTGGCCTCGTTTAAAGCGGACTGGATTGATTTCAATGCCGGCAGACTCCTGAGCGGCGAGAGCATGGAAGCTTTGTCCGAGGAATTCCTGCAATTCATTTTAACTGTGGCTTCAGGAACGTGCCATACGAAATCCGAGGCCCTGGACAAGCATGAACTGGCCATCTTCAAAGATGGTGTGACGCTTTGATTTCTTGTATTTACTGAACAAGCCCGCAGCATGGGACTTTTGCTGCGGGCTTGTCTTTTGAAGAAGCGCATGTGCATCAATGCGTGAAGAGATACTGGCTCAGCAGCATGTAACAGATGGTGCCGCCGGCAATTGAGAGCAGCATCTGGTGCAGGGCCTTGTGCAGGAGGATTGTGACGGCAATGGCGATGGCTTCCGGGAGGCCGTGGCTGCCTGCGGTGATGGTGACATCCTTGAGGCAGTAGACGACGAGCATGGCGAAGATGGCGCAGGGCAGGGCGCGGCCGAGATATTGGATGTAATCGGGCGTGGGCTTCCTGGACGAAAAGACCAGGAAGGGAAGGTAACGCGTGAGCATCGTGCCGATGGCACAGGCAGCGATGGTGATGACTTGTTCAGTCAGTGTCATAGTTTAGATCCCCTTCCTTTCAAGTGGCCCACGTATAAGGGTAAGTATGGCGAGGATGACGATCATCGAGGGAATGATGAAGGCCTGGCTGCCAAAAAGATTCAGGCAGAGGACGGAGGCGGCGAGTCCGACCCAGGCGGTGATATGGGAATGTTCGCGTTCGTACTGCTCGAGGAAGATGACGACGAACATCGCCGTCATGACGAAGGAGATGCCCTGCGTATCGAACGTCAGCAGGGAGCCCATGAGGCCTCCGATGGTCGCGCCGCTGACCCAGTAGAATTCGTTGAGCAGTGTGACGAAGAACATGAACCAGCCGCGGTCGATGCCGTCCGGCACTTTTGTGGCAAAATTAATGGAAAACGTTTCATCGCACATGCCGTAAATCAGATAATATTTTTTCCAGCCCGTATCCTTGAAACGGTCAAGCATGGCAATGCCGTAGAAGAGGTGGCGCGCCTGGATGAGGATGGCCATGAGAAAGGCCTGCAGCGGGGCAAAGGGTGAGAGCAGCATCGTGATGGTGACGAATTCAAGCGACCCGCCGAAGATGACGATGCTCATGATCATCGGATAGAGGAACGAGAAGCCGGATACATTGGCGTAGATGCCGTAGGCGAGCCCCAGGAACCAGAAGCCGGCAAAGATGGGGATCGTGTGGGGGAAGGCAGCGCGCAGGGCAGCCCATTTCATAGCGTCTCACTCCTTTTTGGCAGTTGAAACATACGCTGCCAGCCGGGCGGCGGCAGCAAGCGGCGAAAATCCTTTTTATTATAGGCTATGTCACAACAAACAGTTGATAAATAGCCATTTTTATAGGGGAGTATCAGAACTCCCCTACAAACTGTTATTTGCAGTTATCTATACTCATTTGGAATTTCGATATGAAGTGTCTCACACAATAACTTCACATCATGTGCATCATTTTCATCAAACTCGTATCCCAGATGGAACATTACTTGACTATATGGTTCAATACAGGAAACCTCTATTTCCTCAATTCTTCCTTTACCCGAAAAAGTTTCTACCGGAAAACAATCCCCATCATAAAGAATTTCACCTTCGTCCGTATATTCAAAACAATGCAAATCAATAATTCTGTTTTTCAAATCTTCCCATACAGTATGGTTCAATGTTGTATATTCCATCTTAATCTCATAAAAGCCATTAGCTTTCATTATTTCTATAAAGTTCTGATAATCGTTCTTTTCTACAAAAATGTCAATATCATTATGGGCTCTTGACTGATATCCAAGAAGAGCATCTACACCCCATCCACCATCAAGAAAGACTTTAATCTCCGCATCTATTGCAAATTGAAGAATCTGTTTTACATCTGTTATATTGACCATCTTATCATCTCCACAAATTCTAATTAGGCGACCAGAGGAACTGCTGGTCTGTTTGATAAATCTCTGCATTTAGCAGTTTTCAATGTTGCCAAAACAAAAGTTAAGAAGATGTTCCTTTTCTCCATGTCGCTTTCTTTGGCGTAATTTACAAGGTTATTCCACACAAGATAGTTGTTCAGATACTTGGTAGAAACACCGTTAAAGCCACGCATAAACCTCTTTAGCTGGCTATGGTAGCTATTGATATGTTGGATATTATAAATGCCTTTCTTGGCTTTGCCAGTCTTTAACTGCACAAGGTCAATGCCATTGGCATTTGTAAATCTCACATAGGAGTTCATCTTGTCCGTAACAAGAGTGGAATTGGTCTTAATCCTACCATCATAAATATGATGTAAATCTCTTGTAGAAACTCTACCAGTATTCGTAATCTTGGAGATAGACAAGCCATTCCTATTAACCGCACAAGGAACACATACCTTTTCTTGGGACAAGCCTCTGATATGTGTAGAATGACCACGCTTATGAGCCTTGCGTGGCATAGCAAATGTCTTACTCTTGCTATGATTGCCCTTGTACGAGATGGCGAAAAAAGTTTCGTCAGCCTCAATAATGCCGTCAAGGGTAACATCGTCTGCCATATTCTGAAGTGCATCCAAAATCTTGTGTCTCCAAAGGAATGCGGTGTTTCTGTGAATCCCACAAGCAACAGCAGTCTTACGAATGGATAAGCCATTCATCATACAATCAATGTACTGCTCCCACACGGACAAGTCTTTTCTTGTACCAGACACAATGGAGTTCGTAGCAATCACGAAGGACTTGCCACAATCCTTACATACATATCGCTGTGTGCCATCTTTACGATGACCATTGCGAACCACATGGATACAGCCACAAAGAGGGCATACACGACCATTTGCAAAGCGTTCCTTTGCTACGAAATCTTCAATATTCAAAGACTTTACAAAGGCAGGACTTAAAAGCATTGTTTTAAGGCTTTCCTGCTCTGCGACAGTCAACTTACCGATAATATCTAATGCGTCTTTGATAGTAGGCATATCCAATTACCTCCTTCGGTGGTACTGTTTCTTACTATTATTATACGCTATTTCTCGTCAAAAATCAACCATTTGTTGTGACAGAGCCTTATTATATCATATTCCTGGAAAAAAAGGCTTGCAATCCTCTCGATTATCCAGTATAATAATACAAGTCGATACGCGAGTATCTGATATTCCTCGATAGCTCAGCCGGTAGAGCACCTGACTGTTAATCAGGCTGTCGCAGGTTCGACCCCCGCTCGAGGACCCAATGGCGCCATCGTCAAGCGGTTAAGACACCGCCCTTTCACGGCGGGTTCATGGGGTCGAATCCCATTGGCGTCACCATTCGGGCGATTAGCTCAGCTGGGGGAGCGCTTGCCTTACAAGCAAGATGTCAGCAGTTCGATCCTGTTATCGCCCACCATTTTGTACGCATAGCTGCCGTGAGGCAGCTTTTTTGTTTTGCTGGTTTATGGGGGAGTGGTATTCGTGCATACGGAAGAACGGCGCCGCCTGCTCTTGGCACGGCTCAGAAAAGCAAAGCAGCCGCTGACCGGGACCAAGCTGGCCCGGGAACTTGAGGTCAGCCGCCAGATCATTGTCGGCGATATCAGCATCCTGCGGGCGCAGGGCGCACAGATCTTTGCCACGCCGCGCGGGTATATCTTGCCGGAGTCCGGTGAGGGGGCTGCGATGCTGGCGACGCTTGTCTGCCGTCACGATGCGGCCGGTATGGAGCCGGAACTCCAGGCCATTGTCGACAATGGCGGTGCCGTGCTCGATGTCATCGTCGAACATCCTGTTTACGGGGCAATCCGCGGCGATCTCCTGCTCGAGAGCCGCCGCGATATCCGCCGCTTCCTGACGAAGATGAAGAAGTGCCAGGCCAATCCGCTGCTGGTCGTGACGGGCGGCATCCACATGCATACCGTCCGCATCCCCGACGAGGAGACTCTGGCGGCCATCCGTGATGATTTGCGGAACCTTGGTATCCTTGTGGAGGACGAGGTGAAGCACAGCGGCGGCAAATAGATGGAATTGCGTCAAAACATGGTTCGTAGTATAATGTAAGCATTAGTCACGAGGTGACGATTGCCTGGAAGGGAAGGAACATACGATGCAGGAATTGCTCAAAGAAATGCATGCCTGGATGGATGCCTATATGAAATCGTTCCATACCGATGACGAAGAAGTGATGCAGGGAATCCGCATCAAGGAAATCCATACGGGGTACGTGACCGCCCATGCCATCGCCCTGGCAAAACATCTGCACCTTTCTCCGCATGATGTTGCCCTGGCGGAAATCATGGGCCTTTTTCATGATGTGGGGCGCTTTCGCCAGTACAGCCTCTACAAGACCTTCAATGATGCCGAATCAGAAGATCACGCGGATCTTGGGCTGAAGGTCTTGTCGGAGCTTGACTTCATGAAGAAGTTGCTCCCCGAGGATGAGGAGCTCGTGCGGTTCGCGATTTCACGCCACAATAAAAAGGAAATCGGCCCGGTGGCGGACCGGCGTCATCTTGTCTTTGCCCAGATCATCCGCGATGCCGATAAGCTCGATATTTATCGTGTCCTGTCGCCGTTCTTGACGCCGGATGGTGCGGAAAAGGCGCCGAAGTTCATCGCATCTGATGCCAGTCAGCTTGTCAGCCCGGATTTCATCGAGGATTTCAAGGCTGGACGGCAGGCGGATTACCGCAAGCTGCGCACGCATGGCGACCGCAAGCTCGTGCGTCTGCTCTGGGTCTACGACATTTATTTCAGCTGGACGCTGCGGGAAATCGTCAAGCGGGGCTACATTGAACGCATCATCAGGTACCTGCCGGATCAGCCGGGCATGGAAGAGGGCGTGGCACGCCTGCGCACGTATGTGGAGAAACGATGTAAAGAAGAGGATTCAGCGGGAATCTGAGTTCCTGGCTGGACGTTTGGACAGGAATAGAGAGACGAGGAGAGATATCAGATGGCAGAAAAGATCACCATGGCTTCCAACTTCATCCAGAACATGATCGAGGAAGATCTCAAGAATGGCAAGTATACGGAAGGCATCCATACGCGTTTCCCACCCGAACCGAATGGCTATCTTCACATCGGCCATGCCAAATCCATTTGCTTGAATTTCGGCCTTGCCGAGTACAATCACGGCCTTTGCAACCTGCGTTTTGATGATACGAATCCGACGAAGGAAGATACGGAATACGTTGATTCCATCCAGGAGGATATCCGCTGGCTCGGCTTCAGCTGGGGCAACCGCAAATTCTACGCATCGGACTACTTTGACAAGCTCTATGATTTTGCTGTAACACTCATCAAGAAGGGCCTGGCTTATGTCGACGATCTTTCGGCTGAGGAGATCAAGGCGTATCGCGGTACGCTGACGGAGCCGGGCAAGGAGAGCCCGTACCGCAACCGCAGCGTCGAGGAAAACCTCGATCTCTTTGCGCGCATGAAGGCCGGTGAATTCGCCGACGGCGAAAAAGTCCTGCGCGCCAAGATTGACATGGCTTCGCCGAATCTCGTCATGCGCGATACGGTCATCTACCGCATTGCCCATGCGCATCATCATCGCACGGGCGACAAGTGGTGCATCTATCCGATGTACGATTTCGCGCATCCGCTCTCCGATGCCATCGAGGGCATCACGCATTCCGTCTGCACGCTGGAGTTTGAGGAGCATCGTCCGTTCTATGACTGGCTGCTCGATTCTCTCGGCTTTGATCCGAATGCGCGTCCGCGCCAGATCGAATTTGCCCGCCTGAACCTCACGAACACGGTCACGAGCAAGCGCAAGCTGCGCCAGCTCGTCGAAGAGGGCTATGTGTGCGGCTGGGACGATCCGCGCATGCCGACCATCTCGGGCTTGCGCCGCCGCGGCTACACGCCGGCTTCCATCCGCAACTTCTGCAGGGAGATCGGCGTCGCCAAGGCCGACAGCATCGTCGACGTCGCAATGCTTGAGCACGAGGTCCGTGCGGATCTCAACGAGAATGCCGACCGCGTCATGGCTGTGCTGCACCCGCTGAAGGTCGTCATCACGAACTATCCGGAAGACAAGGAAGAATGGCTGCTGGCGGACAACAACCCCGTGCACGGCGGCCACCGCTTCGTGCCGTTCTCCCGCACGATCTACATCGAGCAGGAAGACTTCATGGAGGAGCCGCCCAAGAAATACTTCCGCCTGAAGCCGGGCGGAGAGGTACGTCTCAAGCATGCCTACATCATCAAATGCGAGGAAGTCGTAAAGGATGGGCAGGGCAATATCACGGAGCTTCGCTGCACGGCGGATCTTGAATCCAAGACGGGCGGCAGGACAGCCAGCCGCAAGATCAAGGGCACGATTCACTGGGTGGCTGAGAAGACGGCTCTCGACGCCGAGGTACGCCTCTATGATTACCTCATCGAGACGGATGAAAACGGCAATGTGCCGAAGGATTTCATTGCTGCGCTCAACAAGGACTCGCTGCAGGTCATCGATCATGCCCTGGTAGAGCCTTCGGTCAAGCTCACGGCGGCGGGAACGCACTATCAGTTCCTGCGCGTTGGCTACTTTGTGGTTGACCCCGATACGACGCCGGATCACCTTGTGTTCAACCGTGTCGTCGGCCTGCGCGACAGCTGGGCAAAGGTCAGCGCCAAGTGAGGCTGAGAGGATTCAGAGAAAAGAGGGGCTGAAGATGACGAAAATACCAAAGAACTTGACGGATAAGGATATGTTCAAGGATTACGTGGAGGACATGTCCATCGAAGATCATTTCGTGCGTGCGGAGCAGACGGCGAAGAAGAAGCGTCAGCAGGAGGCCGAGCAGCCGGTTCCGGCTGAACTTACCCGCGCCGGCTTTACGCCGCAGCTCACGGATGAACTGGGACGCGCGCTGCTGCAGCTCAAGATGGAGCTCTTCCGTGCCGGCGTCAAGTCGTATACGTTCAAGATTAAGCGCGATGGGGAAAGCATCGTCCTGACACCGAAGTATAAGCAGTAAGAGAGAAGGAAGTGGAATCCATTGGTTAGTTCAACCACTCTGGCAATCACGATTTTCGTGATTGCCTATGCACTAATCATCTCGGAAAAGGTGCACCGCACGATTGTGGGGATTTGCGGTGCCATGCTGATGATCCTTTGCGGCATCATCGATCAGGATACGGCCATACGCCATATTGATTTCAATACACTGGGCCTGCTCATGGGCATGATGATCATCGTAAACATCACGAGTGAGACGGGACTCTTCAATTTCCTGGCCATCTGGTCGGCAAAAAAGGTCAAGGCACGGCCAATCGCCCTGCTCATTGCCCTTTCCGCTCTGACGATGGTCTGCTCGGCCCTGCTAGACAATGTTACGACGGTGCTTCTGACCGTGCCAATCACCTTCAGCATCACGTCACAGCTCAAGGTCGATGTCAAGCCGTATCTGATCTCGCAGATCCTGTCGTCCAATATCGGCGGCACGGCCACGCTTATTGGTGACCCGCCGAACATCATGATCGGCAGCGCCGTCGGCCTGAACTTCATGGATTTCGTCAATAACCTGACGGGCATCTGCATCCTGATTTTCTTCGTGGTGGAGCTGGTGCTCATCGCTATTTACGGACGCAAGCTGTGCACGCAGCCGGATCTGCAGGAGCGCGTCATGCGCCTCAATGCCAAGAGCCAGATTGCCAATCCACAGCTCCTGAAGAAATGCCTCTTTGTCATCTTCATTACGATCAGCCTGTTCGTCTGCCACGACAAGCTGGGTCTGCAGACGGCTACGGCAGCACTCTCAGGTGCGGGCCTGCTGCTGCTCCTCACGTATACGCGCAATGAGAGCATGATCGCCAAGGTGCTTTCCAAAGTGGAATGGCTGGCCATCTTCTTCTTCGCCGGCCTTTTCGTCCTGGTCGGCGCTTTGGTCGAGACGGGCGTCATCAAGATGCTGGCCGCAGAGGCCATGCAGCTGACGAGCGGCAGCGTCAATGCGACGGCCATGCTCGTGCTCTGGATGAGTGCCTTTGCTTCGGCGTTCATCGATAACATCCCGTTTGTCGCGACGCTGATCCCGCTAATCCAGGATATGGGCCAGATGGGCATCACGAATCTCGACCCGATTTGGTGGTCGCTGTCGCTCGGTGCCTGCCTCGGCGGCAATGGTACGCTGATTGGTGCAAGCGCCAACGTGGTGGTGGCTTCGATGGCTGCCCAGCGCGGCAAGCAGATTTCGTTCCTGGGTTTCATGAAAATCGCATTCCCCGTCATGATTCTGACAATCCTGATCTCGAATGTGTACGTCTGGCTGCGTTATCTTTGAGCCATCATACATGTGAATATAGGTCAAAAGCCGCTGTCACTTGGGCAGCGGCTTTTGTTATGCCATGATAGGTATCCTTCTTAAAAGAAACAGAGGGCAGGGCCAGGCCGGGCAACGCTTCACGAAGTCGGGCTGCTAAATCGATTTTTCACGCAGCGCGACAACGCTCCGCTTTTGCCCAGCCCGGCCTGCCGGCTGTTCCTTGCGAAAATACAAGGTGATGGTAGTGCAGGATGGTTGGAAGCATTTTTTTTGCAATAAAAAAGCTGCCGTTTTTGAGGCGGCAGCCTGGAGAGTTGTTTTAGATGTTGCTGTGATTGACTTTCTCGAAAGTCTCGAGGATGGCTCGGTCGGGTTCTTCGCCACAGCGGCTGACAATCCAGATGGCAGCTGCGGAGAACAGGAAGCCCGGTACGATCTCGTAGAGTCCGAAGAAGGCGAACTGCTTCCAGATGAGGACCGTGAGGCCGCCGACGACGATGCCGGCGAGCACGCCGTTGCGCGTTGTGCGCTTCCAGAAGAGGCTCATGAGCAGAGCCGGGCCGAAGGCGGCGCCGAAGCCGGCCCAGGCGTAGGAAACCATGTCGAGAATGAAGTTGTTCGGATTGAGTCCGAGGAAGATGGCGAGGCTCGCGATGACGAGGACGCTGGCGCGGGAAATCCAGACGAGCTCCGTCTGTTCGGCATCCTTGCGCAGCCAGGTGCGATAGAAGTCCTGCGCGAAGGCCGAAGCCGCGACGAGCAGCTGCGAGGAGGCCGTGCTCATGATGGCTGCGAGGACAGCCGAGAGGATGAGGCCCGTTGCAATCGGCGGGAAGAGTTCATTCGTCATGACGAGGAAGACCGTTTCCGAGGCCGGGCCCTCAAGCGGCGTCGTGAGGTAGACGCGGCCGACCATGCCGACGGCGACGGCCGCTGCCAGGGACAGGATGACCCAGGTCATGGCGATATGCGTCGCCTGTTTGACTTCTTTGGACGTGCGGATGGCCATGAAGCGCACGAGGATGTGCGGCTGACCGAAGTAGCCGATACCCCAGGCCAGAAGGGAGATGAGCTCGATGAATCCGAGCGTGGAGCCGTCGGCCTTGGTCAGAGGCTCGAGCATGGAGACCTGCACATTCTGGATGGCACTGATGGTGGCTTCAAAACCGCCGCACTGCATGGCGCCGCAGATCGGCACGACGAGGATGGCGAAGAACATCATGACGCCCTGAATGAAGTCAGTGCGCGAGACAGCCAGAAAGCCGCCGACGAGCGTATAGAAGACGACGGAGCCGGCACCGATGAAGATGGCGTATTCGTAAGGGATGCCGAAGACCGTCTCGAAGAGGCGGCCGGCCGAGACAAAGCCTGAGGACGTGTAGATGACGAAGAAAATCAGGATGAAGATGGCGGGGATGATACGCAGCAGGCCCGATTTGTCATGATAGCGGTTCTGCAGGAATTCCGGCAGGGTCAGGGAATTGTTGGCAAGTTCCGTGTATTTGCGCAGGCGCGCTGCGACGAAATGCCAGTTGGCCCAGGTGCCGATGGCGATGCCGACGGCAATCCAGCCGGCGTTGAGGCCGGAAAGATACGCGAAGCCCGGTACGCCCATGAGCATCCAGCCGCTCATATCCGATGCTTCGGCCGAGAGCGAGGTGACCCAGGCACCGAGTTTACGGTTGCCGAGGAAGTAATCGCTCATATTGCGCGTGCGCCGGTAGTAGTAGACGCCAATCGCCATCATGAAACCAATGTACAATATAAAGGTATTGATGATTGCAAGATCATGTGTCAAGGTGAATCCTCCTTTTGTTATCATGTTTACATGAATAGTTCAATTATAGGGGAGAAAAGAGGGAGAATGCAATACTTATTTATATGGTATGCATAAAAATATGGCATAGTGAACAAAATATATAAAATTTTTCTAAAAAAGACTTGCATTTGTAAGCTCATTCCCTTATAATACATAAGGTTTGAACGCAGGAGATGGCTTTGAATGGGGCCAAAGGAGTCTGCGCTCTTTTGCTGTGCGCTGCTTCGGGCGCGGCAGATAAAGGAATGGGACTCCTTTTCTGATTATTGCGATTTCAATAAGGTTGAGAATGATGAATGGAGGATTTCCTATGGAACGGTATGATGTGGCAGTGGTGGGCGGCGGTCCGGCCGGTGTGATGACGGCCTATGAGCTTGTGGAGAAGAAGCCGGATCTGCGCGTGCTGGTGCTTGAGAGCGGCAAGGATATCTATCACCGCGTCTGCCCGATTTCGGCAGGCAAGGTCAAGAGCTGCATCGGCTGCAAGCCGTGCAGCATCATGCGCGGCTTCGGCGGCGCCGGTGCGTTCTCCGATGGCAAATACAACTTCACGACGAAGTTCGGCGGCTGGCTCAACGAGTATCTGCCGGACGATGAAGTTATGGATCTCATCGAGTATGTCGACAAGATCAACATGAAGCATGGTGCGCCCGCACAGGTCTATTCGACGAAGGGCTCGGACATCGGCCGTCTGGCGCTGCAGCATGATCTGCACCTCCTGAGCGCCAGTGTGCGCCATCTTGGCACGGAGAACAACCTCCGCATGCTGGAACGCACGTATGAATATCTCAAGGACAAGGTGGAGTTCCGCTTTGAATGCCCGGTCGCACATATCGAATCGGACGGGCAGGGGGATAACCGCCTGGAACTCGAGAACGGCGAGACGATTGCAGCTGCGTATCTCGTCGTCGCACCTGGCCGTGCCGGTTCGGAATGGTTTTCGGATGAATGCGACCGCCTTGGCGTCGAGCAGGAGAACAACCGCGTCGATGTCGGCGTCCGCGTCGAAGTGCCCGATGAGGTCTGGAACGATATCACGAGCCAGGTCTACGAGGCCAAGCTTTTGTATCGCACGAAGCAATATGGTGATTTCGTGCGCACATTCTGCATGAACCCGCATGGTCACGTCGTCATGGAGAACACCGACGGCATCGTGACGGTCAACGGCCACTCGTACAGCGACCCGAAGCTGCAGAGCCACAACACGAACTTTGCGCTGCTCGTCTCGAATCACTTTACAGAACCATTCAAGGCGCCGCATCAGTATGGCAAGCGCATCGCGTCGTTCTCGAACATGCTCGGCGGCGGCATCATTGTGCAGCGTTACGGCGATCTCATCAAGGGGCGCCGCACGAATGCGCACCGCATGAGCAAGAGCTTCACGAAACCGACGCTCGCAGCGACGCCGGGCGATCTCTCGCTTGTTCTGCCGAAGCGTCATCTCGACAACATCATCGAGATGATTCAGGCGCTCAATTACGTCGCACCGGGCATGACGAATGACGATACGCTGCTCTACGGCGTCGAGGTCAAGTTCTACAGCTCCCGCGTCGTCCTCTCGAAGGAACTTGAGACGAAGCTCAAGAACGTCTTTGCCATCGGTGACGGCGCCGGCGTGACGCGCGGCCTTTCGCAGGCAGCGGCCAGCGGTGTCTACGTGGCGCGCAGGATCCTCAGCCGCATGGCGTGAAAATATCCGTAGGAAAAGGGAAGGGAGACGGGCTTTTGCCCGCGCTTCTTTCCCTAAAATTTTTGTTGGCAAGGCCCGTCCGTTGAGATATAATAATATACAGTGTAATTTCAAGGAGGCAGCTGGATGAGTGAGCAGAATCCGGTCGTAGTGCGGGTCAAGGGCTCCTTTCGCGATGCGGAGGGCAGGGAAGATGAAATCCTGACCGTGGCGAAGGGACGTCATTATTTTCATCGGGACAAGCATTATGTGCTTTACGATGATGAAGACCTGCAGCAGGGTACCAAAACACCGACTGTCTTGAAGATCGGGCAGGAAGCCATGACGCTTCTGCGGCACGGCAGCGTGGAACAGGAGCAGCGTTTCGAGCGCGGCACGGAGAAACGCAGCACGTACCGCACCCCGTATGGGAATATCGACCTGGCCGTGCGCACCGAGGAACTGTCCGTTCACTATGAGGACGGGGAAGCCGAGGGAATCGTGGATATCCGCTATGACCTTTTTGTCAATGGTGCCTTTCAGAGCAGCAACCGGCTGCACATCGAGGTTGAAGAAGACAGGAACAAACAGGATAAATAAAGGAAATATTTAGGATAGATAGAATGGATTCGATTCCAGCTTGCCAGTTACTGGGATCGATGGTACGAAATCTGGCAAACGTCGGATAGGAGGAAAATTTCTTGGAGATCAAAGAGATACTGACAAAGGCCATTGAAGAGGCCGCAAAGGCCGCTGTGGCCGAGGGCGTATTCCCGGCAGGCGAGCTGCCGCAGGTCGTGCTGGAGGTGCCGCCGCAGAAGGAGTTCGGCGATTTCGCCACCAACTTTGCCATGCAGTCGGCACGCGTGTTCCACAAGAACCCGCGCCAGATTGCTGAGGAGATAGCAGGGCGCATCACGGGGGACTGGCTGGATCATACACAGATCGCCGGCCCTGGTTTCCTGAATTTCTACCTCAAGGGCAATGTGCTCTACGATAATTTCCAGTCCATCCTCGACGCCGGAGAGTCGTTCGGCAATCTCCCGAAGAAGGATGCTCCGAAGATCCAGGTCGAGTATGTCAGTGCCAATCCGACGGGCCTGCTGCACGTTGGCCATGGCCGCGGTGCGGCAGCCGGCTCGGCGCTCGTCAATTTGCTGCGCGCTGCCGGCTATCCGGTGGAGAGCGAGTATTACATCAACGATGCGGGCAACCAGATGAACAATCTGGCCCGCTCCGTCAATGCCCGCTACCTGGAACTCCTCGGACAGGATGTCGAATTCCCCGAGGACGGTTACCATGGACAGGACATCATTGATACGGCTCAGCGCATCCTCGACCGCGACGGCGACAAGTACCTTTCGCTGAGCGAGGAAGAGCGTCTGGCCATCTTCAAGGATCTCGCGTATCATGAAAAACTGGCCATTCTCAAGGAAGATCTGGAGAAATTCCACGTGACGTTCGACAACTGGTTCAGCGAGCGCACGCTGCATCCCGATGCCGTGCGCAAGGTCGTGGAAATCCTTCAGGAAAAGGGCGACATCTATGAGAAGGACGGCGCGCTCTGGCTGAAGTCCACGGCTTACGGCGACGACAAGGACCGCGTCGTCATCCGCGACAATGGCGTGCCGACGTATCTCGCCGCCGATATCGCCTACCATCACAACAAGTATGAACGCGGGTTTGACCGCCTCATCAATATCTGGGGCGCTGACCATCACGGCTATGTCTGCCGCGTCAAGGCCGCCATGCAGGCGCTTGGCCATGATCCTGAGAAGCTCACGGTCCTGTTGCTGCAGATGGTCAGCCTCTACCGCGGCGGCGAACTCGTCAAGATGAGCAAGCGCACGGGCCAGAGCGTCACGCTCAACGAGCTCATGGAAGAAGTCGGTACCGATGCAGCCCGCTACTTCTTCCTGATGCGCTCGCTCGACAGCCAGCTCGATTTTGATCTCGATCTCGCCAAGAAGAAGTCGAATGACAATCCGGTCTACTACATCCAGTATGCGCATGCGCGCATCTGCAGCATCTTCCGTCAGGCGGAGGAGACGAAGCTGGTGCTCGGCAAGGCGCCGAAGCTTTTCCTGCTGACGGATGAGAGTGAGATTGACCTCATCAAGAAAATCGAGAGCTATCCGGAAGAAATCGAAAAGGCCGCAGCCGATTACGCGCCACAGCGCATTGCCCGCTACAGCTACGATCTTGCCGCACTCTTTCACAGCTTCTACAACAAGTGCCGCATCATGGGCGTCGACCATGATCTGGCAGAGGCCCGCCTGGCCCTCGTGACGGTTACGGCCCATGTCATCCGCCACAGCCTCGGCATCCTCGGCGTATCGGCACCGGAACACATGTAATTTGCAGGCAGCTGCAGGCATGCCAATCAAGAAGGGAGAACCATCAGAATGGATTTCATCAATAGCTCAGAAGTCGATGTCGCCTACTACATCCTGACGCAGGCAGGAAAGACGATGTATTACAAGGATCTCGTGCTCGAGGTCATCGAGAAGAAGTGCAAGCCGGTCCAGTCGCTTTCGGCTGCAATCTCAGAGGTTTATACGCTCATCAATATGGACAGCCGTTTCCATTATGAAGGCGAGGGTCAGTGGGGCCTCACGGAGTGGAATCCGCCCGAGGTCAAGCGCTCCCATGCCAGCCGCTCGACGAGCTCCGGTTCCAGCAAGGCTGCAGCACGTGCCAGCAGCAACCGCAAAAAGAAGCTCGAGAGCATCCAGGAGTGAGTTGACACCCCTCGGGAAAGGGGTTAGAATAGTCAGCATGTGTTAAAGAGTGAAACAGGAGGCAGTTCCATGGCAAAGTATATTTTCGTTACCGGTGGCGTCGTTTCTTCCCTGGGAAAAGGCATCACAGCCGCCTCTCTCGGCCGACTACTCAAGAGCCGGGGGATCAAGGTCACGATCCAGAAGTTCGATCCGTACATCAACATCGATCCGGGCACGATGAGCCCGTATCAGCATGGTGAGGTATTTGTCACGGACGATGGCGCGGAAACGGATCTGGACCTCGGCCATTACGAGCGTTTCATCGACATCAACCTGACGAAGAACTCCAACATCACGACGGGCAAGGTTTACTGGTCCGTGCTCAACAAGGAGCGCAAGGGCGAGTATCTCGGCTCCACGGTGCAGGTCATCCCGCACATCACGAATGAGATCAAGCAGAAGGTATACGATGTTGCCAAGGCTGATGGCGCGGACGTCGTCATCACGGAAATCGGCGGCACGGTCGGCGATATCGAGAGCCAGCCGTTCCTCGAGGCCATCCGTCAGGTCAAGAAGGAAGTCGGCCCGAACGATACGCTCTACATCCATGTGACGCTCCTGCCGTACATCTCGGCTGCCGGCGAACTCAAGACGAAACCGACGCAGCACAGCGTCAAGGAACTGCGTGCCATCGGTATCCAGCCGGATATCCTCGTCTGCCGCACGGAGAAGACGATCTCCAAGGAGATGAAGGATAAGATTGCGATGTTCTGCGATGTCCAGCCGGAAGCGGTCATCGAGAACCGCACGGCTTCGACCATCTATGAAGTGCCGCTGATGATGCAGAAGGAAGGCCTTGACCGGTTTGCCCTGAAGAAGCTCAATATGGATTACGGTCCTGCTGACATGAGCGAATGGGAGAAGATGGTCTATAAGATCAATCATCCGCAGAAACGCGTCAAGATTGCCGTTGTCGGCAAGTATGTCGAGCTGCCCGATGCCTACATCTCGGTGACGGAGGCCCTGCACCACGGTGCCATCGCCAATGATGCCGCAGTCAAGATCCACTGGGTCAATGCCGAGAACATTGAGGACCCGGAAACGGACCTCGATGAGGTTTTCGTGGGCTGCAAGGGCATCCTCGTGCCGGGCGGTTTCGGCGACCGCGGTGTTGAAGGCAAGATCAAGGCCATCGAGTATGCGCGCGAGCACAAGATTCCGTTCCTCGGCCTCTGCCTCGGCATGCAGTGCGCCGTCATCGAGTTTGCCCGTCACGTCTGCGGCATGGAAGATGCGCATTCGACGGAGTTCAATCCGGAGACGACGCATCCGGTCATTTCACTGATGGAGTCCCAGCAGGGAATCGTCAAGAAGGGCGGTACGATGCGCCTGGGCTCGTATCCGTGCAAGATAACGAACGGCACGCATGCGAAGGAAGCTTATGGCACGAACCTCATCCAGGAACGCCATCGCCATCGCTTTGAATTCAACAACGAATACCGCGGCGCCCTGACGGAGAAGGGCCTCGTCATTGCGGGCACTCTGCCGGATGACAGTCTCGTCGAGATGATCGAGGTCAAGGATCATCCGTGGTTCGTGGCCACGCAGGCTCACCCGGAACTCAAATCCCGCCCGAACAACCCGCATCCGCTGTTCCGTGATTTTGTCAAGGCGGCTTTGGAGAAATAATTTACAAAACGAGACAGACCCGGTTTTCCGGGTCTTTTTGTCGTGAGGTGTAAGCATGAACGCATTATTCGCCGCCATGATGCAGGACCGTGTCCTGCAGAACTTGCGCGATTACATAGGAGGAGGCCCGTCGGAGGTTCTGGTATACGGCCTGGGCGGCTCTCAGAAACACACGGCCTTTGCGGCCTGTTATGCGAACCGGCCGCAGATGACGGTCATCCTGGTGCACAGCGCCGCGGTGCTTTCTGACTGGCGGGAGGACCTTTCACTGCTGCTGCCCGGCGTGTCCGTTGTCGAGCTGCCCGAGCTCGATACGATGGAGGTCAAGGCAGAGGCCAGGAGCCAGGAGCGCGCTGCCCGCCGCATGGAGGTACTCGGCAGGCTCGTGCGCGGTGAACCGGTCATCGTGCTCGCGCGCGCAGCCGCTGCCGTACAGAAGGAGATGAGCCGCAACGAATTCCAGCGGCTCTCCCTCACGCTCAAGATGGGCGAGGTCCTGCCGCGCGAAGCGCTCATGGAACGCCTCGTGCAACTCGGCTATGAGCATGTCGAGGAGGTCGAGAGCATCGGGCAGTTCTCCGTGCGCGGCGGCATCGTCGACGTTTTTGCCATCAACGGGCAGGCGCCCGTGCGCATCGAGTTCTTTGATGACGAGATCGACTCAATGCGGGAGTTCGACCTCGACACGAAGCGCTCCGTGCGCAACATCGCCGATGTCACCATCATGCCGCTGGCACAGACGGATGCCGTCGGCCGTCCGGAGCTCTTCCTCAACTATCTGGAGGGGAAGGGTACGGTCATTTTCGACGAGCCGGCGCGCATCCGCGATGAAATTCGGACTATGGTCAAGGAGAATCCGGAGATACAGGGCAAGATCTTTGCCTGGGAAGATCTCCTCTCCGCAGCGCGCGGCAACCGTCTCGTCTATTCCTCCCTGATGCTGCAGCAGATTCCGGGCGCAGAGCCGCAGGAGACGCTGGGCATCACCGTGACGACGATGACGCCGTTCCAGCGCCAGATGGATCTCCTCGAGAATGAAGCCAATCGCTGGCTTTCCCAGAAGCAACGCGTGCTGCTTCTGGTCGGCGACAAGGAGAAAGCCAACAGTCTGCGGGAGTTCTTCGCACACAGGCGCCTGCCATCTCTCATCGGCAGGCTCGAAGATCCCTTGCGCGACGATGCCCTGAACATTCGCCTGGGTTCGCTGCTCACGGGCTTTGAGCTCGTTTCGGCCCGTCTCGTCGTCGTGACTGAGAAGGATATCTTCGGACGCCATAAGCGCCGCACGGTCCGGCGGCCGCAGAATGCCGGCGAACGGATCACGCATTTCCGGGATATCAAGCCCGGCGATTACGTCGTCCATGAGAATCACGGCATCGGCAAGTACCTGGGCGTCGAGACGCTGGAAGTCGGCGGCATCCACAAGGACTATCTGCACATCAAGTATGGCGGCGATGACAAACTCTTCGTCCCGACCGACCAGGTCGGCCTGCTGCAGAAGTACATTGGTGCGGAGGGGGAAGTGCCGCGCCTGCACCGCATGGGCGGCACGGAATGGGTCAAGGCCAAGGCCAAGGCCAGGAAGTCCGTTGAGGACATCGCGCAGAAGCTCATCGAGATCTATGCCAAGCGCAAGGATGCGAAGGGTTTTGCCTTTGGCCCGGACGACAGCAGCCAGCGGGAGTTCGAGGAGACGTTCCCCTATCAGGAGACGGAGGATCAACTGCGCGCCATTGCGGAGATCAAGGCCGACATGGAGAAGCCGCGGCCGATGGACCGCCTGCTCTGCGGCGATGTGGGCTTTGGCAAGACGGAAGTTGCGATCCGTGCAGCTTACAAGGCCGCGATGAACGGCAAGCAGGTGGCCGTGCTCGTGCCGACTACGGTCCTCGCGCAGCAGCATTATCAGACGTTCACGACGCGCTTTTCAGGCTTTGCACCGGTCGTCGATGTCATCTGCCGCTTCCGCACGCCGAAGCAGCAGAAAGAGACGATGGAGAAGGTGCGTCTCGGGCAGGTGGATATCCTCATCGGCACGCATGCCATTCTCAACCAGAAAAAGATACAGTGGAAGGATCTCGGCCTGCTGATCGTCGATGAAGAGCAGCGATTTGGCGTACGGCAGAAGGACAAGATCCGCAGCCTGGCCGCGGGAATTGACGTGCTGACTCTTTCCGCGACGCCAATCCCGCGCACGCTCCACATGTCTCTCGTTGGAGCGCGTGACATGAGCATCATCGAGACTCCGCCGGCAGAGCGCTTCCCCGTGCAGACGTATGTGGTGGAAAATGATGATACGGTCATCGCCAATGCCATCAAGCGTGAGCTGCGCCGCGGCGGCCAGATCTATTTCATCTACAACCGCGTCGACACGATTGACCGCATGCGCGACCATTTGCAGGCTCTCGTGCCGGAAGCGCGCATTCAGACGGCCCATGGACAGATGCCGGAAGAAATGCTCGAGCACGTCATGATGGACTTCTATGAAGGCGATTATGATATCCTGCTGGCAACGAGCATCGTCGAGAACGGTCTCGATGTCGCGAATGCCAATACGATCATCGTTTACAATGCCGATCGTTTCGGTCTCTCGCAGCTCTATCAGATGCGCGGGCGCGTCGGGCGTTCGCATCACATGGCTTTTGCGTATTTCGTCTATCAGGCGGACAAGATCCTGACCGAGACGGCGGAAAAGCGCCTGCAGGCCATGAAGGAGTTTGCCGAGCTAGGGGCGGGGTTCAAGATCGCCATGCGCGACCTGGAGATCCGCGGCGCCGGCAATCTGCTCGGTTCCCAGCAGCACGGCCATATTGCCAGCGTCGGCTTTGAGATGTACTGCAAGCTGCTCGAGGAAGCCGTTGAGAATCTGCGTCATGGCAGGAAGGTGGAAGAAGCGCCGCCTGAGCCTTTGATCGATCTGCAGACGGAAGCCTATATCGACGGTGATTTTATCAGTGATGCGATGCACAAGATTGAGATTTACCAGCGCATTGCTGCCATCCGCCACAACGAGGAGCTGCGCGCTCTGCTCGATGAACTCATCGACCGTTTCGGGGAACCGACCAAACCCGTCATGCACCTCCTCGAGGTCGCACGCATCAAGAATTATGCACGCGACCTCTCTGTACGCTCCATTGTGCAATTGCCGCAGGCCCTTGATATTTGCTTCCTGCCGGGCAGGAAGCTGCCGGCCAAAGCGATGCTGGAACTCTCGAAGTTCTTCGGCCGGCGCATGCGCAGCCTGCCGGATAAGAACGGTATTCGCTTCACGGTCGACGAGCACAACCGGAAGAACATCACGAATTTCGTCACGCGTGTCCTGATGATGGCCGCCGGCGATGAAATGGCCATGAAGACGATGCAGGCCAAGACACAGAAGAGAAAGGAAGCACAAGCATGCCAAAAATAACGGTTGTCGGGCTCGGCCCGGGCCGCCCCGGACTCATTACCATGGAATCCTGGCAGCTCATGAAGGAGGCGCAGCATCTCATCCTGCGCACGCGCATTCACCCCACGGTGGCAGCGCTTGAGAAAGAGGGACTGTCCTTTGCGACGTATGATGATTTTTACCAGGAAGCACCGGATTTTGAAACGCTCTATCGAACGATTGCCGGCGACCTGATGCAGCGTGCCCGCAAGATGGGGAATCTCGTCTATGCGGTGCCCGGCAGCCCGCTTGTGGCAGAGCGCACGGTCGTCCTGCTGCGCGAGCTGGCGGCAGGCTCCGATGTGGAGGTCGAGATCCTGCCGGGCATGAGCTTTGTGGAGGTCCTCTACACGCGTCTCGGCATTGACCCGATCGACGGACTCACGATCCTCGATGCGGAGGATGTCGGCACGCTCACGGGGTGCCCGGCGCAATCGCTGGTCATCACGCAGATTTACGATCCCATCATCGCCTCGGACACCAAGCTTATGCTCATGGAGCTCTATCCGGATGAGTACGAGGTGACGTACATCCACAACCTGGCTCTGCCCGATGAATCCATCCGCAGGATCCCGCTCTATGAGCTTGACCGGCAGCACGATGTCGATCACCTGACCAGTCTCTTTGTGCCGGCACCTCAGGAATAAGAGGCGGAATCCAGACGATTCCAGTGGTTATTTTTCCGAAAACCCTTGATTTTTCAAGGGTTTTCTGTTAAATTTTGATAAGCAGGCAGGAATAAGCGCCCTGTGTCGCGAATACCTGCCATCGTAAGCAAAACAACTTTTAAGGAGGCTACGATTGTGAATAAGACTGAATTGGTAGCTAGCGTTGCAGAAAAAGCAGGTCTGACGAAGAAAGATGCTGAGAAGGCTGTAAACGCACTGTTCGAGAGTGTACAGCAGGCACTGGTTGAAGGCGATAAAGTACAGATGATTGGCTTCGGCACGTTTGAAGTCAAGGAGCGTGCTGCTCGTACGGGCCGCAACCCGCGCACGAACGAGACGATCCAGATTCCGGCTTCCAAGAATCCGGTATTCAAGGCTGGTAAGGCTCTGAAAGATGCGGTCAATGCATAAGTTTGCTTGATTCATGGAGAAGCCGGGTTCCTTCGGGAGCCCGGCTTCTTGTTATACCTGCCGGTATTTTGGGTGAGGAGGAGCGATTTTGGAGCTTGGCTTACAGGGGAAACGCGTGCTGATATCAGGAGGGTCTTCCGGGATTGGCCTGGCAGCGGCCCGCCAGTTCCTCGAGGAAGGTGCAAAGGTCTGTATCATGGGCCGCACGCAGATGCGCGGCGAGGCGGCGGTGGCCTTCCTGCAGCGGGATTTTCCTGCGGCAGAGGTATTCTTTGCTGCCGGCGATGTCAGGCGACGGGAAGATGGGATTTCCTGCGTCCGCCAGATGATGGACCGTTGGGGAGGAATGGATGTCCTCGTCAATTCGGCCGGCATTTATCAGGAAGGGGCGCTTGACGACCTTACACCTGCAGAACTTGATGATATCCTGGCGACCAATGTCAAGGGGACGTTTTATCTGACGCAGGCGTCGCTTACCGCTTTGCGCAGCACGCGCGGCGCTGTCGTGAATGTTGCGTCAGACGCCGGTGTTCACGGCAATTATTTCTGCGCGGCCTATTGTGCGAGCAAGGGGGCCGTGGTGCTCTTCACGCGTGCACTGGCACTTGAGCTCGCGTCTTTCGGCGTGCGCGTCAATGCCATAGCACCTGGCGACATCATGACGCCCCTGACGCAGGCGCAGCTTCAGGGAGCTCCTGACCCGCAGCAGGCCCTGCGCGAGATGGCGTCGGTCTATCCGCTCGGACGCATCGGCACGCCGGAGGAAGCCGCTTCTCTCATCGTCTTCCTGGCTTCCGCCCGGGCAGGCTTCATCACGGGAGCGATTTATGGCGTGGACGGCGGACTGACGGCCTGATGCCGTTGTTTTGTAGTCAGAGGAAAAGGAGAGCATATCATGAATATCCTGATATTGACGGCTTCCATCGGTTCCGGTCATATCAAGGCGGCCGAGGCGGTGGAGACGGAACTTCGACGCCTGCAGCCCGAGGCAGAGATCACGACGATCGATTTCATGTCGCGCCGCACGTCGCGCCTGCACTGGTTCATGAAAAAATTTTACCTCGTCATGCTGGCTTTCGTGCCCAATCTTTACGATGTCTTCTATCATCTGTCGGGGGGAGCATCGGGCGGACGTTTCGTGCAGGAGGCCTTCGCGCTGGTCATGAGCCCTGTCATGCGCCATCTTGCCAGGCGGTACCGGCCTGATCTCGTGCTCTGCACGCATCCGTTCCCGGAAGGTGCCGCAGCGCGTCTCAAATGCCATGGAGAGGCCGATTATCTGTTGGGGACGGTCATGACGGATTATTCGCTGCACCAGATCTGGCTTTATGAAGGCGTGGACTGCTACTTCATGGCGACGGAGGAGATGCGCACGGGCATGATGCAGCATGGCTTTCCTGAGGACCGGCTCGTCGCCGTGGGCATCCCGGTGTCGGGCATTCTGCAGGAGATGACGGATAAGGAAGGTGTGCGCCGCGCGCTGGCCATTCCCGAGGGGCAGCCGGCTGTCCTGCTGATGGGCGGCGGTCTGGGGCTCGGCGGCATTGAAGAGAATCTCCGTGCGCTGGAGGCCATTCCCAGCCGGTTGACCCTGCTCGTCGTGGCGGGGCGCAACGAGCGGCTCCTGGGCAGAGTACAGGACTTTGCTGACGCCTCGCATCATCAGGTGCTCGTCTGGGGCTATACCGACCAGGTCCATTTCCTCATGCGCGGTGCCGATCTTTTAATCACGAAGCCCGGTGCGTTGACCATCAGTGAGGCCTTCGTGCTCGGACTGCCGATGCTGCTGCATGATCCCATTCCGGGGCCGGAGACGGAAAATGCCATTTATGCGACGCATCATGGTGCGGCGGTCTGGCTCCATCCCGGAGAGGACATCGCATTGGCCGTCAGGCGCCTTCTGCAGGGCACACGGCTCCAGTCGATGAGCCATGCGGCAATCTGCTGCAGCCGTCCGCTGGCGGCTGCAGCCATTGCGCAGCGCCTGACGGAGATGATGATGGCGCGGCCGCAGGAGGTTCGGCAGAAATAATGTTCGGAGTGCTTGCATTGCCCGCTGTTTCTCCGTATGATAAAGAGGAGACTTGCAGGAGCGGAGAGGAGAAGAGGTTATGAGGCCGAGAGAAAAACGGAAAAAAAGCTGGTTCAGCTGGTTTAATTTCCTGCTGATTGCCATCATCGTATATTTTTCGTCAATCCTGATATCGCAGCAGATCTATCTGAGCCAGGTCAATGAGGATCAGGCTGCGGCGGAGGCAAGGCTGGCAGCTGCACAGGAAGAACACGACAAGCTGGTCAAGGAGAAGGATGATCTGAGCCGCCTTGATTACATCGAGAAGATCGCACGTGAGCAGCTGGGCATGACGCGCAGGGGAGAACTGCCGTACAATCCGGGCAAATCGGTCGAAGGGAAATGAAGAGCCTGAAAAGACGTTCTTTCCTTGACACTCTTGAGCACGCAAGGTTATAATAAAGCGTGTATTTTCCATCGCGATTTAAGGAGGAAGAATTAATTTGTCCATTGAAGTCGGCAATGTAGTAGAAGGTGTTGTCACGGGCATCACGAATTTCGGTGCGTTCGTGGAACTGCCAGAGGGCAAGACCGGTCTGATCCATATCTCTGAGGTAGCGGATGTTTATGTAAAGGATGTCCATGATTTTCTCTCGGAACGGGATAAAGTCAAGGTCAAGGTGTTGAGTGTGGATGAGCGCGGCAAGATCGGGCTTTCCATCAAGCAGCTTCAGGAAAAGAAGCCGGAGATGCCTGCCCGCACGGGCAATTCTTCCTTCCGTCCACAGCGCCCGAACCGTGGACCGCGGGATTTCCGCAAGTCAAACCGCTTCAACAATTCTACGGCATCCTTTGAGGATAAGCTCTCGAAGTTCCTCAAGGACAGCGACGAGCGGCTGACGGATTTGCGCCGCAAGACGGATTCCAAGCGCGGAGGCCGTGGCTCCCGCCGTTCGGACTGATAATCGGTATGATCAAAGCACTCTTACGGGGTGCTTTTGTGCTTTATGATGAAAATGCCGGTGCCTGTTTGCACGGCCGGCGGATGGAGCGCAGGCAATGATCGGTAAGGTATTGGAGTATTGTGACAATCATGGCTTATTGCAGCCGGGCATGCACGTCCTGGTGGCCTGCTCGGGCGGCCCGGATTCCCTGGCCCTGCTCGATATCCTGCTGCAGCTGCGCGCAATGCGCCGCCTGACCATCACGGCGGCTCATTTTGAGCATGGCATTCGCGGGCAGGAATCGCGCGACGATGCGGCCTTTGTGCAGCGGTTCTGTCAGGAACGCGGCATTGCCTGCCTGACTGGAGCTGACGACGTGCCGGCCTTTGCCAGAGAGCGGGGGCTTTCTCTCGAACTGGCGGCGCGTACGCTGCGCTACCGGTTCCTCTGGCAGGCCTGTGATGAGGCGGGGGCAGATGTCCTCGCGACGGCGCATCATGCCGATGACCAGGCCGAAACCGTGCTCATGCGTATCCTGCGCGGCACGGGCCCCGATGGCCTTGCGGCCATGCGCCCCAAAAGCGGGCGTCAGATTCGGCCGCTGCTCGGCACCTCGCGCGCGGATATTGAAGCGTATTGCAGGATGCGTCAGCTGACGCCGCGGCACGATGTGACGAACGATCTGCCGGACTGCACGCGCAACCGCATGCGCCTCCTGGTGCTGCCGTATCTGCGCGCGCACGCCAATCCCGAGGTTTCCCGGGCACTCTGCCAGCTGGCAGAGCTCGCGTCAGACGAGGACGATTATCTCGAAGCGGAACTCACCGCTTCCTGGTCTCAGCTCAAGCCTCCGGGAGAGGCGGATACTCTGCTGCTTGCCCCGTTTGAGAAGCTTCATCCTGCCATGCGCCGCCGGGCGCTGCGCCGCTTTTTCCGGGAAGTTTCGGGCACGGCAAAGGACCTTGGCTTCCCGCATGTCCAGGCGATGGAACGCCTGGCGGCAGGCGGGAGGACGGGCTCATCACTTGCCCTTCCCGGCCGCTGGCAGGCGCATGTATCGTACGGCCGCCTCTGCCTGCGAAAACAGGCAGAACGGGCGGCCTGCGCGGAACCGCATCAGGCGGTGCCCGTAACCATACCGGGTGAAACGCATTTCGGTCCCTGGGTCCTTTCGGCCAGCCTGCTTGATGAACTGCCTTCCCGGACGGGGCCAATGGAGTTTTATCTGGACGCCGGGGCCCTCGCTAATGGACCGCTTTTCCTGCGGACGCGCCGGCCGGGCGATATCATGAGCCTGCCGGCAGGTCATAAAAAACTTAAAGATGTATGGATTGACGACAAGATACCGCGTGAAACGCGCGACAGCATCCCGCTCCTGGCATCGGGCCGCGAGGTCCTCTGGGTGATCGGTCATCGGCGCGGCTCCCGGTATCCTGTCGCTGAAGATACTGGAAAAATCCTGTATGTTCGGCTAGAAAGAAGAGAGGATAAAGACCATGATGAAAGATGATATCGAGAAAATCGTATTCACAGAAGAAGAACTCAAGAAGCGCATAGCGGAACTTGGCGCTCAGATTACGGAAGATTACAAGGATGCCAAGGAAACGATTTACTGCGTCGGTATTCTCAAGGGTGCGGTGGTATTCTATACGGATCTCGTGCGCAGCATCAATCTGCCTGTGCATTTCGACTTCATGATTGCTTCGAGCTATGGCAACGGCACGGAAACGAGCGGTACGGTCAAGATTCTCAAGGATCTTGATTACGATGTGGAAGGAAAACACCTGATCATCATCGAAGATATCATAGACTCGGGTACGACGATGAATTACCTCATGAAGTATTTCCGCGAGCGCAAACCGAAAAGCGTCAAGCTTTGCTCCCTGCTTTCCAAGCCGTCCCGCCGTACGGTCGATGTGCACATCGATTACTGCGGCTATACGGTGCCGGATGAGTTCCTGGTGGGCTATGGCCTTGATTATGCAGAGAAGTACCGGAATCTGCCATATATCGGTGTGCTGAAGCCTGAGGTCTACGCATGAAGAACCGGTACGCCTCGACTCTGGAACGAAGGGGGACAATGGTTTGAATAAGTTTCTACGCAATGTAGGGTTTTATCTGCTCATCATCCTGGTGGCGATATCCATCATCGATTATTTCTCGACCAGGAATACGAACCGGCAGGAAGTGGAGTACACCCAGTTCCTGCATCAGGTGGATGAGGGCAAGGTATCCAAGGTGGTCATCATTCAGAACACCATCCGCGGCACGCTGTCGGATGGTACGGAATTCACGACCATCACGCCGGATGCGCCGAATAATGACCCGGATCTCTATCAGAAGCTCACCTCGAAGGGCATTGACATCGCGGCGGAGAATCCGCCGGAGCCGCCCTGGTGGTCGCAGATGTTCTCGTCTGTCCTGCCCATCCTGCTGCTCATCGGTGTCTGGTTCTTCATCATGCAGCAGACGCAGGGCGGCGGCGGCCGCGTCATGTCGTTCGGCAAGAGCCGGGCGCGCATGAGTGGTGCGGATAAGATCAAGGTCACGTTCCGCGATGTCGCCGGTGCCGATGAGGCCAAGCAGGAGCTCGAGGAGGTTGTCGAGTTCCTCAAGCATCCGAAGAAGTTCAATGATCTCGGTGCCCGCATCCCGAAGGGCGTGCTGCTCTTCGGCCCTCCGGGCACCGGCAAGACCCTGCTGGCCCGTGCCGTTGCCGGCGAAGCCGGCGTGCCGTTCTTCTCGATTTCGGGTTCCGACTTCGTCGAGATGTTCGTCGGCGTCGGCGCCTCCCGCGTCCGCGACCTTTTTGAACAGGCCAAGAAGAACGCGCCGTGCATCGTCTTCATCGATGAGATCGATGCCGTCGGCCGCCAGCGTGGCGCCGGTGTCGGCGGTGGTCACGATGAACGCGAGCAGACCCTTAACCAGCTGCTCGTCGAGATGGATGGCTTCGCTGCCAATGAAGGCATCATCATCATCGCGGCGACGAACCGTCCGGATATCCTGGACCCCGCTCTGCTGCGCCCCGGCCGCTTCGATCGCCAGATCGTCGTGGACAAGCCGGATGTGCGCGGACGCCTGGCCATCCTCAAGGTTCACACGAAGGGCAAGCCCATTGCCAAGGATGTGGACCTCGACATCCTCGCCCGTCGCACGCCGGGCTTTACGGGTGCGGATCTCTCGAACCTCGTCAACGAGGCGGCCCTGCTGGCTGCGCGTCGCAACAAGCATCAGATCGGCATGGTCGAGATGGAGGAAGCCATCGAACGCGTCATCGCAGGTCCGGAGCGCAAATCCCATGTCATGAGTGAAGAGGAGAAGCGCCTGACGGCTTATCACGAGGGCGGTCATACGCTGGTCGGCATGATGCTCAAGCATGCCGACCCCGTGCACAAGGTCACAATCATTCCGCGCGGCCGTGCCGGCGGCTACACGCTGATGCTGCCGAAGGAAGACCGCAACTACGCGACGCGCTCGGAACTCCTCGACCGCCTCAAGGTGGCAATGGGCGGCCGCGTGGCGGAGGAAGTCGTCCTCAAAGAAATCTCGACCGGTGCATCGCAGGATATCCAGCAGGCTTCGCGCATCGTGCGCAGCATGATCATGCAGTACGGCATGAGCGAAGTGCTCGGTCCTGTCGCATATGGTGAGAGCCAGAATCATCAGGTATTCCTCGGCCGCGACCTCAATCATCAGCGCAACTACTCGGAAGAAGTGGCCAGCGAGATCGATAAGGAAGTCCGCAAGTACATGGAGGATGCCTATGAGGCATGCCGCAAGATCATCACGGAGAACCGCGATAAGCTGGAACTCATCGCACAGGCCCTGATGGAACGTGAGACACTCACGGCCAAGGAACTGGAAGAACTCCTGACGACGGGGCATATCCATGATGAGAACGATGAGGATTCCGGAGAAAGCGACGGCCCGCAGAATGGAACGCCGGCCGTAACGCCGCTGCCTGTCACGGATGACGCGGAGCCTGCCGCAAAGGAAACGTCGGATGAACGCGATGAACAGCAGGCAAAGAATGCAGAACCGAAATTCAATGTGACGCATTACAGCAAATAAGGTGCAATTTTTGGCGAAGAACATGCCGGGAGGTGTGTCCTTCGCTTTTTTTATCGCCCGTTACGGTGTATAATAAAACGATGTATTGAAGAATGGGGAGGTGGCGTATTTGCGCGCAAAAATACTTTCCCTGCTGCGCTCGGCAGGGGATTCCTATCTTTCCGGTGAAGAAATCGCAAAGCGGCTAGGCGTTTCGCGTACGGCCGTCTGGAAGCACATCCAGGAGCTCCGGGAGAGCGGCTACGATATCGTGAGCCATTCCCGCAGTGGCTATTCGCTGCGGGAGGCGCCGGACCGCCTGCTGGCGGAAGAGATCCGGCATGGCCTGCAGACACGGATTGTCGGCAGGGAAATCCATGCCTACGAGTCCATCGATTCGACCAACCTTGAGGCGAAACGGCTGGCTCAGAAGGGGGCGCCAGACGGCACTGTCGTGGTAGCCGAGGAGCAGGGCGCCGGACGAGGCCGGCTGGAGCGCCAGTTCTTTTCGCCGCGCGGCAGGGGCATCTGGTTTTCCGTGCTGCTGCGTCCTCCCTTCCTGCCGCAGGAAGCGCCAAAATGCACGCTGCTGGCCGCTGTGGCCGTGGCCCGTGCCATGCAATCCTTCGGCCTGCAGGCCGGGATCAAATGGCCCAACGATATCCTGTATCAGGGCAGGAAACTCGTGGGCATCCTGACCGAGATGAGTGCGGAGATGGACAGCATCAATTATGTCATCATCGGCACCGGCATCAATGTCAATATCGCGCAGGAAGAATTCCCCGCAGGGATTCGCGCCGTCGCGACGTCCCTGCAGGAGATGAAGGGGGAGAAAATACCGCGCGTGCCGTTTTTCCGCGCAGTCCTGCACGAATTCGATGTGCTCTATCAGCTCGTGAAGGAACAGGGCTTTGACGGCGTTTTTGACGCCTGGCGCGAATTCAGCATCACGCTCGGCCGCGAAGTACGCGTCATCGGCGTCCGCAGCGGTGAGAGCTTTACGGGCAAAGCCGTCGACATCGATCCCGACGGCGCCCTGCTCGTCGATACGCCGGACGGCCGCCGCCGCGTGCTGGCGGGCGATGTGTCAATCCGACCCAGTCATATGGAGTAAGAGTTCTACAGGAGGAATCCCTTTGTTATTAGTCTTGGATATCGGGAATACCAATATCGTCATGGGGACCTACGAAGGTCGCCAGCTCATGAAACACTGGCGCATCTCGACGGACCGCCAGAAGACCGGTGATGAATACGGCATGCTCATCAATGCTCTGTTTGCGTATCAGGGCATCAAGATGACGGATATCGAGGCCATCATCATTTCCTCGGTCGTACCGCCGCTTGTCGTGCCGCTCGTCAAGATGTGCGAGCGTTATTTCCGCCTGCGGCCGCTCGTCGTCGGCCCCGGCATCAAGACGGGCATCCGTCTGAACTATGAGAATCCGCGCGCCATTGGTGCCGACCGCATCGTCAATGTGGTCGGTGCATATGAACAGTACGGCGGCCCCCTGATCGTCATTGATATCGGCACGGCGACGACATTTGATGTCGTGGCGGAGAACGGGGATTTCCTCGGCGGGGTCATCGCACCCGGCATCGGCACGAGTGCCGACGCCCTGTTCCAGCGCGCTGCCCAGCTGCCGCGCATCGAACTCGTGCCGCCCAAGCAGATCATTTGCCGCAACACGATACAGGGCATGCAGGCGGGGATCATCTTTGGTTACGTGGGGCAGATCGATGAGATCGTGCGCCGCATCAAGCAGGAAATGGGCGGCGAGAAGCCGGTCAAGGTCATCGCGACAGGCGGCCTGGCCCGCATGATCTCGCGCGAATCCTCGACCATCGATACCATCGACCATTTCCTGACACTGACGGGCCTGCGGGTGCTCTATGAACGCAATCAGGAACGTGTACAGGAGAGGCATAATAAATGAAAATCGGCAAGTTCCATTTTGATACGCCGGTATTCCTCGCGCCGATGGCCGGCGTGACGGATACGGCCTACCGCGTCATCGCGCACGATATGGGCTGCCCGCTCTGCTATGCGGAGATGGTATCCTGTCAGGGAATCCATTTCCGCAACGAGCGCACGCTCTCCATGCTGCAGTCGGAGCCGGAGGAGCGGCCGCTTGCCATGCAGATCTTTGCCAATACGCCGGAGATGGCGGCGGAAGCGGCCCGCTATGTCGAAGCGCTCGGCACGGCGGACATCCTCGATTTCAATATGGGCTGCCCGGCACCGAAGATCGTTAAGAACGGCGAGGGCTCCGCACTGATGCGCGAGCCGCGTCTGGCTTATGAGATCCTCTCGGCTGTCCGCAAGGCCGTAAAGATGCCGTTTACCGTGAAGATGCGCAAAGGCTGGGATGACAATCATGTCAATGTGATCGAGATGGCAAAGCTGGCGGAAGAAGCCGGCGTCGATGCCATCGCGGTTCACGGACGCACGCGTGAGCAGTTTTACCGCGGGCATGCCGACTGGGAAATCATCGGCCGTGTCAAGGAGAGCGTCAGCATCCCCGTCATTGCGAATGGCGATGTGCGCACGGAAGACGATCTCGACGAAATCCGCCGTGTGACGAACTGCGACGGTGTCATGATCGGCCGGGCCGCACAGGGCAATCCCTGGATTTTCCGGCAGCTGACGCATTACTGGAAAACCGGCGAGCGCCTGCCGGGGCCGACGATGCAGGAACGCGCGGAGGTGCTGCTGCGCCATCTCGACCTCCTGCTCCAATATAAGGGCGATTATGTAGGTCCCAGAGAGATGCGCAAGCATGCGACCTGGTACACGCGGGGCATCACGCATGGTGCTGTGCTGCGCGAGTTGTTCAACAAGGCGGTGACGCGGCAGGACTTTGTCGCGATCATCGATGCATATTTCAAGAAAGGATGATTTTCATGGCGGAAACGAAGAAGGTTCCAGTCTGGAATCAGTACAGCGAGGAGGAAAAGCAGGCACTCGAGAAACTCTGCACGGGATATCGTGAATTCCTGTCCACCTGCAAGACGGAGCGCGAGAGTGTCAAAGAAGCCGTGCGCCAGGCACGTGAGGCCGGGTACCGCGACCTCAAGGAAGTCATTGCCTCCGGTCACAAGCTGGAAGCCGGGGACAAGGTATATGCCGTCAACATGAAGAAGTCCATCGTGCTGTTCCAGGTCGGCGAGGCCCCGATTGCCTACGGCATGAATATCCTTGGTGCCCATATCGATACGTGCCGTCTCGATGTGAAGCAGAATCCGCTTTATGAAGATGGAGGCCTCGCGTATCTCGATACGCATTACTATGGCGGCATCAAGAAATACCAGTGGGTCACGCTGCCGCTGGCCCTGCACGGCGTCGTGGTGAAGCCGGACGGCAAGGTCATCGAGGTCTGCATCGGCGAGGATGAAGGCGACCCGGTATTCTGCGTCACGGACCTTCTGATCCATCTCTCACAGGAGCAGATGAAGAAGAATGCAGCCAAGGTGGTCGAAGGCGAGGACCTCGACATTCTCGTCGGCAATCATCCGTTTGCGGGTGAGGACAAGGAGGCCGTCAAGGCCGGCGTTCTGAAGCTCATCAAGGAGAAATACGATATCGATGAAGAGGATTTCGAGTCGGCGGAGCTGGCGCTTGTGCCGGCCGGCAAGGCGCGTGATCTCGGCTTTGACCGCAGCATGATCCTGGCTTACGGGCAGGATGACCGTGTCTGTGCCTACACGTCCCTGCGCGCGATGCTCGAGACGGAGCATGTGCGCCGCACGGCCTGCTGCCTGCTCGTCGACAAGGAGGAGATTGGCAGCGTCGGCGCTACGGGCATGCAGTCGCATTTCTTTGAGAATACGGTTGCGGAGCTCCTCAATGCTATGGGCGTGTACAGCGAATTGACACTGCGCCGCACGCTGGCCAATTCGAAGATGCTTTCGTCGGATGTCTCGAGTGCTTATGACGCTCTGTATGCCTCGGCCTTTGACAAGAAGAACGTGGCGTATTTCGGCCATGGCATGGTCTTCAACAAGTTCACGGGTGCCCGCGGCAAATCGGGGTCGAACGATGCCAACGCGGAATATCTCGCGGAGCTTCGCCGCATCCTGAACAAGCACCAGGTGCATTATCAGCTGGCGGAACTCGGCCGTGTCGACCTCGGCGGCGGCGGTACGATTGCCTACATCATGAGTCTTTACGGCATGCAGGTCATCGACAGCGGCGTGGGCGTCATCAGCATGCATTCTCCGTGGGAGGCCACGAGCAAGGTCGATATCTATGAGACGCGCAAGGGATATACGGCCTTTCTGCTCGAAGCATAAAGGCACTGTGAGAGGTATGACATCTCGGCTGTTCGTATAACAAAAAAGCCTGCATCATCCTGATTGGGATGATGCAGGCTTTTTATTTTGTATCTTAGTCTTCGATGGCCGTTTCGAGGGCAATCTTGATCATGTCGTTGAAGGACGTCTGGCGTTCTTCTGCCGAGCAGCTCTCGCCGGTCAGCAGATGGTCGCTGACGGTGAAGAGGGCGAGTGCCTGGACATGGAACTGGGCGGCAATCGTGTAGAGTGCGGCGGATTCCATCTCGACGGCGAGTACACCGTACTGGCGCAGCTTGTCGTTGTCGATCTCATCGTCGTAGAAGCGGTCTGCCGAGAGAATGTTGCCGACCTTTACAGGCAGATTCAGGTTGCGCGCATTGGCGACGGCTTTTTCAAGCAGGCTGTAGTCGGCAATCGGTGCGTAGTTGATCGAACCGCCGAAGATGTTGCGGATGATCGAGGAGTCCGTGCTGGCCGCCTGGGCGATGAGTACGTCGCGGAGCTTCAGGTCCTTGTGCATGGCGCCGCAGGTGCCGACACGGAAGAGTTTCTTGACGCCGTATTCCTTGACGAGCTCATGAGTGTAGATGGAGATGGAAGGGATGCCCATGCCCGTGCCCTGTACGGAGACGGGGACGCCTTTGTAGGTGCCCGTGAAGCCGAGGATGTTGCGGACCGATGTGTACTGTTTCGGGTTCTCAAGGAAGTTTTCCGCGATGAATTTTGCGCGCAGCGGGTCGCCCGGCAGCAGGATGCGCTCGGCGATCTCGCCCTTTTCAGCAGCAATATGAGGTGTAGCCATGGTCATTCTCCTTTACATGTTCCGTGCAGATAAAATGCTATCTGTTCTGAAAATTTAAAACCTATGGCCTAATTATAAAAAAAAATAGGGAATAAGAAAAGCCCACCTGTCCCTTTTTCCCATGACGATTCCGCATGAATCCTGGTGTTATCCACGTACACATGTACAAAATCCCGCCGAATCGCTGTTGGATGTACAGACTTGTAACGTTGAGACAAAAATTGACAAATAGATGAAAAATATGTTATAATCCGAGATGTTGATATAAGTTGTCAGGACAATCGCGGCAGCCCTCGAGGCTGATGAGGAAAGTCCGGGCTCCATAGGGCGAGTGTGCTGGATAACGTCCAGCGAGGGTGACCTCAGGGAAAGTGCTATAGAGATTTAGACCGCCTGACTTGTCAGGCAAGGGTGGAAAGGTGCGGTAAGAGCGCACCAGCGGACCAGGTGACTGGCTGGCTTTGGTAAACCCCACACGGAGCAAGACCGAATAGGGAAGGGATGATGCGGCCCGCGGAACCTTCCGGGTTGAGTCGCTTGAGCCGGCAGGTAACTGCCGTGCCTAGATAAATGATTGTCACCGCGCAAGCGGAACAGAACTCGGCTTACTGATGACTTATAACACGATGCATGCAACGAGGCTGCCCCTTCTGGCAGCCTGTTTTCATGTCTGGGGGGAATCTGAAAACAATCTGAAAGAATTTCATACAAACGCAAAAAAGAATCATCAAGTGACAGGAATACGACGACTTTTGTCGTATTATATATATTAGAATTGGGTTTAACAGAATAAGCTGAGTCCAGCCCAGGAGCGGGGGAACCAAGTTTTTGGGGTGAACGTCTGGCTCACGGTGTCAGACCGCAAAGGTCTTCATGGTGAAAAAGGCGAGGGTGGTCTTCTCTACCCTAACCCGGCAGCTAACCTCGTAAGCGAAGAGAGAGAGGAGTGGCTTTTTGAGTAAAGCAATGCGTATTTTCGCACTATCCATGATCCTTATGTGCTGGTTTTCTGTAGCGGGGGCGTCAGCATTCCGCGTTGGAGACCAGGGCAGCGATGTAGCAGAGATCCAGGGGCAGCTGGCCAGCCTGGGCTATGATGTCGCAGCAGATGGTGACTACGGTCCCGCTACGGCAGAAGCAGTCAAGGCCTTCCAGGTCACTCAGGGCCTCAGTGCAGACGGCCTCGTCGGTCCGTCCACCTATGCGGCACTGCTCGGCAAGTCCATGCCGGAAGTCAGCCGTGGCACAAACTACATCTCGCGCCGTGTCGTATCGGAGTCGATGAATTACCTCGGTGTGCCGTACGTATTTGGCGGCACGACGCCGAGCGGTTTTGACTGCTCCGGTTACGTCCGCTATGTATTTGCTCATGCCGGCATTTATCTGCCGCGCACGGCCGATGCACAGTATGAATGCGGCTATCCGGTGTCCACAGGTGAGCTCGTGGCAGGCGATCTCGTGTTCTTCTCCACGTATGAACCGGGTCCGTCTCACGTTGGCATCTACCTTGGCGATGGTGAGTTCATCAATGCCTCGTCGAGCCAGGGCGTGTCCATTGCTTCCCTGTACAGTTCTTATTGGGGTTCCTGCTATATTGGTGCCCGTCGCGTAATGTAATTTTTTCGGAGAGGGGCGGAAGTCTCTCTCCCTTTTTTTCGGAAAGGATGAGAATGTTGGGCGATATCTTCCTTGTCTTCCTGATCCTCCTGATGATTGCTTACGCGTATTGGGATGAGCTCTTCACGGAGTGACACAGTCGGCCGTTCACTGGTATCCGGTGGATGGCTTTTCTTGTAGAGGAAACCGAAATTATTCTGAAATTTTCGTGTAAGCAGTTGCATATTGAAAGCTTTTTTTGTAAGATGGTATAACGTACAGGTCAGGAAGAAGGCGATGGTATGGAATCGAAACAGGCTTTCCACTTGGCTGCGCTGGCGGAATGTCCCGGACTTGGCAGCCACCGTTTGAAACTCCTGCTGGAGGCGTATGGAGATGCTGAGCTGATTTGGCATCTGCCGGCAGCTGAGCTCGTACGGCGCGTGCCGATGCCCCGGCAGCTCTGTGCGAATGTGAATGCGTTCCGGCGCGGTCATCCGGACCGTCCGGCTGAGATCCTGGATCTCTGCACGTCGCGGGATATCCGTCTCTGCACCATCGAAGACGAGGAATATCCTAATATATTGAAGGAAATTTTCTCACCGCCGATGGTCCTCTACTATCGCGGGATGCTGGTGCCAGATGCCCTGCGCATTGCGATGGTCGGTGCGAGGCGCATGAGCCATTACGGGGAAGCGCTGGCCGTGGAATTCGGCCGGAAGCTGGCAGCAGCAGGCCTTACGGTCGTCAGCGGCGCCGCGCGCGGTATCGATACCTGTGCGCACCGCGGAGCACTCGAAGCAGGCGGCCGGACGGTGGCAGTGCTCGGCTGCGGCGCCGATGTCGCTTATCCGCGGGAAAACCGCCGCCTGCTTCAAGCCATTGCCGAGCGCGGAGCGGTCCTGTCGGAGTACGCGCCGGGGACGCCGCCGCTGCCGGCCTTCTTTCCGGCCAGAAACCGCATCATCAGCGGGCTGGCACAGGGGACGCTCGTCGTGGAGGCTGCGCGCCGCAGCGGTTCGCTGATTACGGCCGACCAGGCTCTTTCCGAAGGACGTGATGTCTATGCGATACCCGGCAGTGTCTGTTCGCCGACGAGCGAGGGATGCCACCATCTGATCCAGCAGGGTGCCAGACTCGTGACGCGTCCCTCTGATATCCTGGAGGACTGCGGCGTCATGCCGCTGCCGCCGCGCAGGACGCAGAAGCAGATGACGCCGGAGGAACACCGGGTTTACCAGGTCCTGTCGTTTGACCATGCACTGAGTATGGATGAGATCATCCTGAGTCTGCCCGATGGGGAGATGCCGAATTTATCCTTTACGCTCCTCAATATGGAGCTGAAGGGCCTGATTATCGAAAATGAATTGCATGCTTATCGGCGTGCTGAGAGGGAGTGAAGGTTTGGCTGCAACGAAAGCAAAGACCACAACATCAGCTAAAGCAAAGTCAAGATCCAAAGCAAAGACCAAAACGAAGAAGACGCTGGTCGTCGTCGAGTCGCCGGCCAAGGCTAAGACCATCGAGAAATACCTCGGCAGGAAATACATGGTTCGCGCTTCGATGGGGCATCTGCGCGATCTGCCCAAGAGTCAGTTCGGCATCGACGTAGAGCATGATTTTGCTCCGAAATACATCAATATTCGCGGCAAGGGCGATCTCATCAAGGCACTCAAGAAAGACGCCAAGAATGCCGATAAGATCTATCTGGCAAGCGATCCGGACCGCGAAGGAGAAGCAATCGCCTGGCACCTGGCTTTCATCCTCGGCATTGACCCGGCCTCTGACTGCCGCATTGTCTTCAATGAGATCACGAAGCCGGCCATCCAGGAAGCCGTCAAGCATCCGCGCAGCATCAATCTCGACCAGGTCGATGCCCAGCAGGCGCGGCGCATGCTCGACCGCATCGTCGGCTATAAATTGTCGCCGCTCCTCTGGCGAAAGGTGCGCAAGGGCCTGTCGGCCGGGCGCGTGCAGTCCGTGACGGTACGGCTCATCTGTGACCGCGAAAAGGAGATCCAGGCCTTCCAGTCGGAGGAATACTGGTCTGTCGGCGTCAAGCTGCGCAAGGGCCGCTCGGCGATGTTCCAGGCGGAACTCACGCAGGTCGATGGCAGGAAACTCGGCGTCAACGAAGAGGGCGGCAAGAAATTTGCCCTGCACAGCGAGAAGGAGACGACCGCTCTGGTTGAAGACCTTTCTCAGCAGGATTTCGTGGTGGCTGGCGTGAAGCGCAGCGAGCGCAAGCGCAAGCCGTCGGCGCCATTTACGACGAGCTCCCTGCAGCAGGATGCAGCGCGCAAGCTCGGCTTCACCTCGCGCAAGACGATGATGCTCGCCCAGCAGCTCTATGAAGGCATTGAGCTCGGCCGCCATGGCGCGACGGGTCTCATCACCTATATGCGTACGGATTCCACGCGCATCTCGGAGCTCGCTCAGCAGGAGGCCAAGGAATTCCTGACGGAGTCTTTCGGTGAATCGTATGTGCCGGCGAAGCCCAATATCTACGTGACGGGCAAGAAGGCCCAGGATGCCCATGAAGCCATCCGCCCGACGAGCCTGCAGCACACGCCGGAATCCCTGGAGAAATATCTCAACAAAGATCAGCTGCGCCTCTATACGCTTGTCTGGCAGCGGTTTGCCGCCAGCCAGATGACGCCGGCTGTCTATGATACCATGAGCGTGACCATCGGGGCCGGCAGCCGCTACCAGCTGCGGGCAGCCGGTTCTCAGCTTAAATTCGCCGGCTTTACGAAGGTGTATGCCGGCGCTGATGCGACGAAGAAGGAAAAGGATGTCCTGCTGCCGGATCTTGAGGAACAGGATGCATTGAGCCTAGCCAAGACCCTGCCGCAGCAGCACTTTACGGAACCGCCGCCGCGCTACAACGACGCTTCGCTCGTCAAGACGCTGGAGGAAAAGGAAATCGGCCGTCCGAGCACGTATGCGCCCATCATCGAGACAATCCAGGCCCGCGGCTACGTGCAGCGCATCGACAAGCATTTCCAGCCGACGGAACTGGGCTTCGTCGTGGTCGATATGCTGGAAACGTACTTCAAGGATATCGTCGATGTTAAATTCACGGCCAATCTCGAGAATGAGCTCGATGAGATTGCCGAGGGCAGGGTCGGCAAGAATCAGCTGCTGCGCGAATTTTACGGCCCTTTTGAGGAGACGCTTGAGGAAGCGGATAAGGCCATCGGCCACGTGGAACTGCCCGTTGAAGTCTCGAATGTCAAATGTGAGCTTTGCGGCCGCATGATGGTGGTCAAGCAGGGGCGCTTTGGCAAGTTCCTGGCCTGCCCGGGCTTCCCCGAGTGCCGCAACACGAAGCCGCTGCTGCGCGATACGGGCGTCAAGTGCCCGAAGTGCGGAGGCAGCATCGTGGAACGCCGCACGCGCCGCGGCCGCGTCTTCTACGGTTGTGAAAATTATCCGGACTGCGACTATACGACCTGGGATACGCCGCAGAAGGAAACCTGTGAGAAATGCGGGTCCTTCCTGCTCAAGCATCATTTCAAGAATGGCCGCGGCATGCTCTACTGCAGCAACGATGCCTGCGAGACGCGCATCGACCATCCGATCAACAAGGAGCTGGAGAAGATGCGCCAGCGGGCTGAGGCGAAGAAGAAGCGCGAGGAAGAGAAGGCTGCTGCCGATGCATCGGCAGCAGGAAACGACAAGCAATAAGGGAAGATAATATGAAACATGTCATCATTGTCGGGGCCGGCCTGGCTGGCTCCGAAGCCGCATGGCAGGCGGCACAGCAGGGCGTGGACGTCACGCTCTATGAGATGCGTCCCGTGAAATCGACGCCTGCACACAAGACGGCAGGCTTTGCGGAACTGGTCTGCAGCAATTCCCTGCGCGGCGCGGGCCTCGAGAATGCCGTCGGCGTGCTCAAGGAAGAGATGCGCCGCCTTCACTCCATCGTTATGGAAGCCGCAGATGCCACGCGCGTGCCGGCTGGCGGTGCACTGGCCGTCGACCGCCACGGATTCAGCGACTACATCACGTGCAGGGTGACGGAGCATCCGCGCATCACGGTGCTGCACGAGGAAGTGACGCAGATTCCCCTGCAGGAAGATGCCGTCACAATCATCGCAAGCGGCCCGCTGACGGCAGGCCCGCTTGCTGAGGACATCGCGGCGCGTACCGGCGGTGATTCCCTGTATTTCTACGATGCAGCAGCGCCGATTGTCAGCTTGGAATCCATCGACATGACGAAGGCTTACCGCGCTTCCCGCTATGGAAAGGGCGAGGCGGCCTACATCAACTGCCCAATGAACAAGGAAGAGTACGAGGCCTTTTGGCAGGCTTTGACCACGGCCGAAAAGGCGCCGACGAAAGACTTTGAGAAAGAAAAGTTCTTTGAAGGCTGCATGCCCGTTGAGGTCATGGCCAGCCGTGGCATCGATACGCTGCTCTATGGCCCGCTGAAACCCGTCGGCCTTGAGCATCCGGAGACGGGCGTGCGGCCTTATGCGGTCGTGCAGCTGCGCCAGGACAATGCCAGTGCTACGCTTTACAACATCGTGGGCTTCCAGACCCATCTCAAATGGCCGGAGCAGCGGCGCGTCTTTGGCATGATCCCGGGACTCGAACATGCGGAGTTCCTGCGCTACGGCGTCATGCACCGCAATACATTCCTCAATTCGCCGCGCCACATGCTGCCGACCATGCAGTTCAAGGGCATCGACAATCTGCTGTTCGCCGGTCAGATGACGGGGGTGGAAGGCTATATCGAATCAGCTTCTTCGGGCCTCGTCGCCGGCGTCAATGCGGCGCGGCTGGCCCGCGGCGAAGAGCCTCTCGTATTTCCTGAGGAAAGCTGCCACGGCGCACTCTGCCATTACATCACGACGAGCGAGGCCAAGCACTTCCAGCCGATGAATGTCAATTTCGGCCTGTTGCCGCCCGTGTCGACCCGGGATGCCAACGGCCGCCGCATCCGCGACAAGAAGATGAAGAAACAGCTGCTGGCCGAACATGCGCTGGCAGCGATTGAAGCGTTCAAACCACAGATCTTTGGCTGCTGAAGCGGCTGAGCATCCAGAAATGAGGAGATCGTATGAGTGAAGTACAATTCCATGCCACGACCATCTGCGCCGTGCGCAAGAATGGCAAGACGGCCATTGCCGGCGACGGCCAGGTTACGTTTGGCCAGAATACCATCATGAAATCAACGGCCCGCAAAGTGCGCCGGATCTACCATGGCAAAGTGCTGGCCGGTTTTGCCGGTTCCGTTGCCGATGCCTTTACGCTGTTCGAGAAGTTCGAAGCCAAGCTCGAGGCCTATAACGGCAATTTGACGCGTGCTGCCGTCGAGCTCGCCAAGGAATGGCGCACGGATAAGATGATGGGCAAGCTTGAAGCCCTTCTGCTGCTGGCCGATGCCAATACGCTGCTGATGCTTTCCGGCAATGGCGAGGTCATCGAGCCGGACGGCGACGTCGCCGCCATTGGTTCGGGCGGTTTCTTTGCGCTGTCGGCTGCGCGTGCGCTCGTCAAGCATACGGACATGGAGGCCCGGGACATCGCCAAGGAAGCACTGTCCATCGCCGCTGACATTTGCGTCTACACCAATCACAATATCAGAGTGGAGGAACTGGACTGATGGAAAATCATATCGAGACTATCGGCGTCAATGAGCAGACGCCGCGCGAGATTGTCGAAGAACTCAATCACTACATCGTAGGTCAGGATGAAGCCAAGCGTTCCGTTGCCATCGCGCTGCGCAACCGCTGGCGCAGCCGCCAGCTCACAGGCAGCATGAAGGAAGAAGTCATTCCGAAGAACATCCTGATGATCGGTTCCACGGGTGTCGGCAAGACGGAGATCGCCCGCCGCCTTGCCAAGCTCGTCAAGGCCCCGTTCATCAAGGTGGAAGCGACAAAATTCACGGAAGTCGGCTATGTGGGCCGCGATGTCGAATCCATCATCCGTGACCTCACGGAAACGGCCGTGCGCATGGTGCGCCAGCAGCGCCTGGATGCCGTACAGGACAAGGCGGCAGAGCTCGCCGAGGAACGTATTCTCGATGTCTTCGTGCCGGAACCGAAGAAGTCCCAGAATCCGCTGGGCCGTCTTTTCGGCGGCGACGAGGAGCCGGAGGAGAAGAAAGAGGGCGAGCCCAAGTACCAGGCCGGCCGCGAGTGGGTGCGCAAACGCCTGCACAAGGGCGAGCTTGAAAAGGAGCTCATCGAGATCGATGTGGAAGAATCCGGCCGTCCGATGATCGGCATGTTCGCCGGCTCCAGCCTTGAGGGCATGGGCGACAATCTCCAGGACATGCTCGGCAACATCATGCCGAAGCGCCACAAGAAACGCAAGGTCAGCGTCGAGCAGGCCCGCAAGATCTTCACGCAGGAAGAGGCGGGCAAGCTCATCGATATGGAAGCCGTGGCAGAAGAGGCTGTGCGCCTCACCGAGTACTGCGGCATCGTCTTCCTCGACGAGATCGATAAGGTCGCCGTCAAGGGGGCAAGCTCGGGTGCTGATGTTTCGCGTGAGGGCGTGCAGCGCGATATCCTGCCAATCGTCGAGGGCTCGCAAGTCTCGACAAAATACGGCCAGGTGCGCACGGACCACATCCTCTTCATTGCGGCCGGTGCCTTCCACATGGCGAAGCCGTCCGATCTCATTCCCGAGCTCCAGGGCCGTTTCCCCATCCGCGTGGAACTCAAGTCCCTGCGTAAGGAAGATTTTGAACGCATCCTGACGGAACCGCAGAATGCACTGCTCAAGCAGTATGAAGCCCTGCTGGCAACGGAAGGCGTCAGCCTGACATTCCAGCCGGAAGCCGTCAGCCGGATTGCGGAATTGGCCTGCGCTGTCAACGAGCAGGCCGAGGACATCGGTGCCCGCCGCCTGCACACTCTACTCGAAAAGGTGCTCGAAGATGTCAGCTTCCGCGCGCCGGAGCTTGAGGACAAGCACGTCGTCATTGATGCGGCCTATGTGGATCAGCGCCTGTCAGATATCGTCGTGAACCGCGACCTTTCTCAGTTCATCCTGTAATGGCAAAGGAGGCAGGGATACAGCCAGCGATGATGTTGCTTGTTGTATCCTGCATCCTTTTTTGTTTCTTTTTCGTGAAATTCTTGAAAAATTCTCGGATACATCTTTGACTATTTTGAAAAGTGTGATAAAATAGGAGTGGAAAATTTTTATCGGAACTGAATCGTAGCATGTATCAAAGGAGAATACGTTATGGCATCTTTATTGGAGAAAACCCGTAAAATCAATCGTCTGCTGCAGCGTTCGGAAAATGTGGAATACGATGGTATTTCGCGTGTCCTGAGCAATGTGCTCAATGCAAACGTCTATATTACCAATAAAAAGGGCAAGATTTACGGTTACGCATTTGTCGATGACTTCGAGTGCGATCTGATGATCGACAAGGTCATTGACCGCGGCGAATTCCCGAAGCACTATGTCAACTGGCTCATGCGCATGGATGAGACGAATGCCAACCTGCGCTCGAAGACCGGTATGTGTGCTTACGAGGAGAACACGAAGTGCCTGTTCAACGGCAAGAATACGACTATCGTGCCGATTTACGGCGTGGGCGAGCGCATCGGCACGCTGATTGTCGCGAAATACGATGAGGAATTCACCGATGACGACCTGCTGCTCTGCGAGTACGGGGCAACCGTAGTCGGCATGGAGATGCTGCGCGATCATGCGGAGAAAATCGAGATTGAGGCCCGCAAGAAAGCCACGGTGCAGATTGCCATCAACACGCTTTCGTTCTCGGAGCGCAAGGCAGCCTTTGCCATTCTCTCCGCGCTCGACAGCACGGAAGGCCTGCTCGTCGCTTCGAAAATCGCCGATCAGGTCAAGATCACGCGCTCGGTCATCGTCAATGCCCTGCGCAAGTTTGAATCGGCCGGCGTCATCTCGTCGAAGTCGCTCGGCATGAAGGGCACGTACATCAAGGTCCTCAATGAGTATTTGCTCGACGAAGTGCAGAAGCTTCGCAACGAGTAAGTGCCAGCAAAAAAAACGCTGTCTCAGCTTTCGTCTGAGGCAGCGTTTTTTATATCGTATATCCGGTTTTTCGTATGAGTCAGGCCTCATGCGAGAGCTGCTTGAATTCTTCCAGCTTCTGCAGGGCGGCGCCGGATGCGATCATCTGGCGGGCTGTTTCGATGCCTTCGGCGATGTCCCGGGCTTTGCCGCCGACGTAGATGGCGGCGCCGGCGTTGAGCAGGACGATGTCGGTCTTGGGTCCCTGGGCACCCTTGAGGATATCAAGCGTGACCTGTGCATTCTCGGCGGGGTCGCCGCCCCTGATATCATCCTTGGTGCAGCGCTTAAAGCCGAAGTCCTCCGGCTTGATCGTGTAGCGACGGTACCAGCCGTCGCGGAACTCGCAGATGCTCGTCGGTGCACTCAAAGAGAGTTCATCGAGGCAGTCCTGGCCGTAGATGACCATGCCGTTCTTGACGCCGAGGTTCAAGAGAACCTTGGCCAGCGGCTCGAGCAGGTATTCATCGTAAACGCCGAGCACCATGCGCGTCGGATGGGCCGGGTTCGTCAGGGGACCCAGGATGTTGAAGACCGTGCGTATGCCGAGTTCCTTGCGGATGGCACCGACGTACTTCATGGATGCGTGGTATTTCTGAGCGAACATGAAGCAGATGCCGATTTTATCGAGCTCTTCGACTACCTTGGCAGGTGGCTGGTCGAGGTTGACGCCGAGTGCCTCGAGGCAGTCGGCGGCGCCGCATTTGGAGGAGGCGGCACGGTTGCCGTGCTTGGCGACCTTGACGCCGGCCGCGGCGATGATCATGGCGGCTGTCGTCGAGATGTTGATGCTGTGTGCATGGTCGCCGCCGGTGCCGACGATGTCGAGCACATCCATATCGTGCTCGACTTTCAGGGCGTGGTCGCGCATCGCCATGGCCGAACCTGAAATCTCGTCTATGGTCTCCGCCTTGGTGCTCTTTGTCGAGAGGGCAGCCAGGTAGGCGGCATTTTGCACCTGCGTCGTCTGGCCATTCATGATTTCGTTCATGACGGTATACGCCTCATCATAGCTGAGGTCTTCCTTGCTGACAATTTTTTCAATCGCTTCTTTAATCATACTGTGCCTCCATTCTTCCTGCCTGTTCAAAGTCAGGGGCTATTACTGCTAACCTTACCATTCATGTGTAACGTTGTCAACAAGATGCTTTTGACCTGCCCGCCATATGATAAGGAAAGGACAAATACGGCAGCAAAGATGCCAGTCTTTTCCCAATAGAAGCGTTGACAAGCGAATGAGAACCCGTTATAATAGTAAGGTACTTAACGGGATGTAGCGCAGTTTGGTAGCGCGCCTGCTTTGGGAGCAGGATGTCGCAGGTTCGAATCCTGTCATCCCGACCATCTATTTTGCGTCTGTAGCTCAGCTGGATAGAGCAACGGCCTTCTAAGCCGTGGGTCGCGGGTTCGAATCTTGCCAGACGCACCATGTATACGACAGCTCCGGCGCAGCCGGGGCTTTTTTGTATGTACCGGATCTTTTGCTTGCTATGAAGTATGACTTTATGGTATGATGGTATAAGAGAATTGCATAGGTAAATTTTAGGCGGAGTCTGTTCAACCATGGGCTCCGTCTATTTTTGCAGATGCGGGGAAGAAAAGTTTATGTCATTTGCCATCAAAGGAGGAATTTTTTCGGAATGGGAACTTTAGCAGCCATTATCTTTGTGCTGATGTACGTGCTGATCGTCTCAGAAAAGGTTCATCGCACGATTGTCGCCATGCTCGGTGCCATCCTCATGATCATCGTCGGCATCATGCCAGTGGAAACGGCCCTGCACCATATTGATTTCAACACACTCGGACTGCTCATCGGCATGATGATCCTCGTGAGCATCACGGCCAAGACGGGACTCTTTGACTACGTGGCCATCAAGACGGCCAAGGCGGCCAAAGCCAAGCCGCGCCGCCTGCTCATCTATCTCGGCTTCATCACGGCGATTTTCTCGGCCTTCCTGGACAATGTGACGACGGTGCTCCTGATGGTGCCGGTCACCTTTGCCATTACGAGCAAGCTCCACATCCCCGTTGTTCCGTTCCTGCTCACGCAGATTCTGGCCTCGAACGTCGGCGGTACGGCCACGCTCATCGGCGATCCGCCGAACATCATGATCGGCAGCGCCGTCAAGGAATTGACATTCGTGGCGTTCATTGAGAACCTCACGCCGGTTGTCATCGTCTGCATGATCGCCGTCCTGCTGGTCATGGATGTGCTCTACCGCAAGCAGATGGTCACGAAGCCGGAACTCCAGGCTGAAATCATGCAGATGGATGAGAAGAAATCGCTGAAGGACAGGAAACTCCTGGCGCGCTCGCTCTTCGTGCTCGGCCTGACCATCCTGGGCTTCTTCACGCATTCCTTTACGCATATCGAATCGTCGGTCGTCGCCCTGTTCGGCGCATTCCTGCTTCTGCTGCTCGCCGGCGGCAGCCAGCACGATGTGGACTTCTCGATGCGCAAGGTGGAATGGGCGACGATCTTCTTCTTTGTCGGTCTCTTCGTGGCGGTCGGCGGCCTCAGCGAGACGGGCATCATCCGTGACCTCGCGACGCAGGCTGTGGCTCTGACCGAAGGCGATGTGACGAAGACCTCGCTGCTCGTGCTCTGGCTCTCGGCACTCGTCTCATCCGTCCTCGACAACATCCCGTTCGTGGCGACGATGATCCCTCTGATCCAGAACATGGGGGCAATGGGCGTCGATAATCTCGAACCTGTATGGTGGAGCCTCTCTCTCGGCGCCTGCCTGGGCGGCAACGGCACGCTGGTCGGTGCCTCGGCCAATCTCATCGTGGCCGGCATGGCAGCTGACCGGGGTATCAAGATCTCGTTCCTGAATTACTTCAAGATCAGTTTCCCCATCATGATCCTGACGATCGTCCTCTCGACCATTTACGTTTATCTGCGTTATCTCCTCTGAGAAACGTGCTGTTGAGGCCTGCATCATGCAGGCCTTTTTCCATCTCCGAATCTGACGGGGAATGGCGAAAATGGCAGGGAATGGCAGATTGTGATAAGTTTTTGCCGTATTGGCAGGATTTTACAGGCGTGACAAGAATATAATGATACAGTATGATATGTTTGGAGGGGTTCTATTTGTCTAGGTTTGGTGGGCGTGGATACGGCATGTGTATCCTTTTCATCGTAATTGGTGCAGTCCTCGGCGGCATGCTCGGAGAGCTTTTGAAAAGCGTTCCGGCTTTGTCCGGCGTCATGCCGTCTCTTACGGCATCCTTCCCGATTTTTGCTATGGAATCACCCGTGACGATTGATCTCTATGTCATTCGCCTGACGCTGGCCCTGTCGTTCACGCCCAATATCATGAGCATGCTCGGCATCATCGTGGCCGTCGTCCTGTATCGGAAATATTGCTGAATTTGAGGAAGGGAAGGATTACATTGTTTATCTTGGCATCTGGTTCTCCTCGCCGCAGGGAACTCCTGCAGCAGATCGGCGCCAGTTTTGAGGTGGTGGTGAGCGAGGCCGAAGAGCTTTCCGGCGCTTCGCTGCCGCCCGGGGAACTGGTGAAGGAAAACGCCGTCCGCAAGGCTGAGGCCGTGGCACACGAGCATCCGGGGCTGCCGGTGCTTGGTGCTGACACGGTGGTCTTCCTGGACGGCCGGGTATTCGGCAAGCCGCAGAATGAAGCGGAGGCAAGAGACATGCTGCGCACGCTGTCGGGGCGCGAGCACGAGGTAGCGACGGGCTTTGCCTGGGTGAAGGGCAGCGACGTCCTCACGGAAGTCGTGACGACCCGTGTCTTCTTCGGCACGCTGAGCGATGCGGACATCGATGCGTACATCCGGACGGGCGAGCCGATGGACAAGGCCGGGGCCTATGCTGTGCAGGGCCGGGCGGCGGCGTTCATCGAGTCGATCGAGGGCTCCTTTTCCAATGTCGTCGGACTGCCTCTCTTCGATGTCTGCCGGCTGGCCAGAAAGGCAGGTATCGATCTCTATGACCATCATGGTGAAAGACCTACCGCGGGAGGAACGCCCGCGTGAGAAACTGCTTGCGTACGGTGCCTCGGCCCTGAGCAATGCGGAGCTCCTGGCCATCCTGCTGCGGACGGGCACGCAGGAAGCGTCCGTCCTGCATCTGGCCGAAGGCGTCCTCGCGAAATACCAGGACCTCGGGCTGCCGGCCATCATCCACATGTCGGCGCAGGAGCTGACGGAGGTCAAGGGCATCGGCCTTGCCAAGGCGGCGACCATCCTGGCCGCCGTGGAGCTCGGACGGCGTCTGGCTACGCGCGCGGCCCGTCAGGTGGAGGCCATCCATGGCCCGGAGGACGCGGCCCGTGTGGCGATGCCGCATCTGCGTTATGAGCGCAAGGAGCATTTCGCCGTTCTGCTGCTCAACACGAAGAATCATGTGCTTGGTCTGCGGGATGTATCGGTCGGCAGCCTGTCGGCCTCCATCGTGCACCCGCGCGAGGTGTTCCAGATGGCCATCCGCTACGCGGCCGCGGCGATGATCCTCGTGCACAATCATCCAAGCGGCGATCCGAGCCCGAGCCGGGAAGATCTGGCCGTGACAAACCGCCTCGTCAAGGCCGGACGCATCATGGATATCCCAGTTCTCGACCACATCATCCTGGGAGATGACCGGTTCCTGAGTTTAAAAGAAAAAGGCATGCTTTCTTAAATAATTCTTGACAATTCCAGGTCTTCCCATTACATTCATCTATGAGATGTGTTACAATAGTATGTATTGTTTCGATAGGAAATCTGAAGGGAGTTTATCAGTACAATGTGGAGTCTTTTTGGTGGTTTATCTCACGATATGGGTATTGACCTTGGCACGGCCAATACGCTCGTCCATGTGAAAGGCAGGGGGATTGTCCTGCGTGAGCCTTCTGTTGTCGCCATAAAGAGTGATACGGGGGATGTCCTGGCCGTCGGTGAAGAGGCCAAGCAGATGATAGGCCGCACGCCTGGCAATATCGTTGCCATTCGTCCGATGAAGGATGGTGTCATTGCCGATTTCGATGTCACGCAGGCCATGCTTAAATATTTCATCCGCAAGGCCATGGATACGAAGTCCTTTGTCCGTCCCCGCGTCGTGGTCGGTGTTCCTTCAGGTGTTACGGAAGTAGAGAAGCGTGCGGTCATCGATGCTGCCCAGCAGGCTGGTGCGCGCGAGGCGTATCTCATCGAGGAGCCGATGGCAGCAGCCATTGGTGCCGGACTCCCTGTCGAGGAGGCAACGGGCAACATGGTCGTGGATATCGGCGGCGGTACGACGGAGATTGCTGTCATTTCGCTCGGCGGCATCGTGACGAGCCGCTCCATCCGCATCGGCGGCGATGAGATGGATTCTGCCATCGTCCAGTATATCAAGCGCATGTACAACCTCATGATCGGCGAGCGCACGGCTGAGGAGATCAAGATCAACATCGGCACGGCCATCGTGACGCCGGAAACGGACGTTTCCATGGAGATCCGCGGCCGCGATCTCGTCAGCGGCCTGCCGAAAACGCTGACAATCCAGGCAAAGGAGATTCGCGAGGCCCTGAGCGAGCCAATCTACAAGATTGTCGATGCGGTCAAGGCCACGCTCGAGAAGACGCCGCCGGAGCTCGCTGCTGATGTCATGGATCACGGCATCATGATGACGGGCGGCGGTGCGCTGCTGACGAACCTCGACCAGCTGCTGGCCCATGAGACGGGCATGCCGGTCCTTGTGGCCGAGGATGCTCTGTCCTGTGTCGGTGAAGGTACGGGCAAATCGCTCGAGAACATCGAGCTCCTGAAACGCGTGGTCATGACTTCGAAGAAGCTGAGACAATGAGTGGCAAGTATCGGAAAAACAGAGGCACGGGCAAGAAAATCGGCATTTTGCTCGTTGTCCTCATCAGCCTGTTCTGCATTATCTTCTTTTCGGCACGCGGCAGATTCCAGGCCCCCGTGCTCAATCAGGCGGTCTCCGTCATTGTGACGCCTTTCCAGAGTGCCATCTCCTGGGTGGGGAGCCAGCTCAATTATGTGACGAGCAACATCTGGGAGATTGTCACCGTGCATCAGCAGAACAAGATGCTGCGCAATGAGGTCGAGCAGCTGCGCATCCAGAATCTTCACGCCAGTGAATACGATGCGGAGAACCAGCGCCTGCGGGCTTTGCTCGGCTACAAGCAGTCGGCGACGCAGTTTGACCTCGTGGCTGCCAGGGTCATCGGCCGTGAATCGGCAACCTGGTCGAGTGTCATCGAGATTAATCGCGGCACGCGCGACGGCGTGGATGTCGACATGGCTGTCGTGACGGATAAGGGCCTTGTCGGTCACATCATCGAGGCTGGACCGACCTCCTCGAAGGTCGAGCTGATCCTTGACCCGCGTTCGTCAGTCGGCACGCTCGTGCAGCGCGCGGATTCGCGCGTGGCCGGCATCGTGGAAGGCGATATGAATAATCCGACGATGCCGCGCATGGTCAACATCCCGAAGACGGCTGATGTGGACGAAGGCGATATCATTGTCACGTCCGGCTTCGGCGGCGTTTATCCGAAGGGGCTCATGGTGGGCAAGGTCTCGGAGATGCGCAACGATGAGGGCGGCCTGCTGAAGATTGCCATCCTGGAGCCGGCCGTCGACTTCCAGCGTCTGGAAGATGTCATGGTCATCACGGCTTCGCGTGAAGCACCGCCGGCACCGCTGAAGACGCCGCCGCAGACGCCGGGAACAGAAACGGATCCGGCAGCACAGGCCGCAGCTGCGCAGGCGGCTGCGGAAGGCAGCGATGACAGCAGTTCGGATACGGCGGCGGATGCGTCCGCAGACAGCAGCAGTACGGCAGCCGGGGAGGGAACGGCACAATGAAGAAGTTTGGCATGACGGCGCTGCTCGTCATCGTTCTTTATGCGCTTCAGACCTCTCTGATGCCACGCATCGCTTACCATGGCGTGACGGCAGATTTCATGCTGCTGTTCGTGACGTCGACGGCGTTTCTCAAGGGCTCGCGCTTTGGCGCGCTGGCTGGTTTCTCCGTCGGCCTGCTGCAGGACCTGGCAAGTGGTACGTTTCTCGGCATGAATGCGTTTACGCGCCTTCTGCTCGGTTATCTCATAGGCAAGTTCTCCAATCAGGTCTTTAAAGAGCAGTTTTTCCTGCCGGTATTCGCATCGATCTTCGTGACACTCGCGAACTATTTTATTTTGGCGTTACTTATGCTATTATTAGGGTATCGCTTTAATCTGATGGCACATCTGCAGTATACCTTGCTGCCGATGCTCGCTTATCAGCTGGCCTTTGCTTATCCGGTCCATCGTCTGGCCTATGAGCTTGACAAGCGATACCGGAAAAAGGCGTGATGGCGGCCCTTGCGGGCAGCAATGGTTTTTGGCAATGATTAAGGCACCTTGCGGGGTGCCTTTCGTTATGGAAGAGGTACTATTTTGGGTGATAAAGACGATTTCAACAGCAGATTGAGGACCCTGATGATCGTGTCGGTCCTGGTCATCGCCGTGCTTATCGGACGAGCCGCCTACCTGCAGATCTATCAGGGCGAGTATTATGCGGGCCTTGCCGACGGCAACCGCATCCGCATCGTGCCGGCCATGGCACCGCGCGGCACCTTCTACGACCGCAATGGCGAGCTCCTCGTCACGAATCGTCCGGGCTTTTCCGTGTCGCTGCTGCCGCTGACGGCACCAATCTCGGATGATGTCATTGAGCGCCTTTCCAACCTGCTCAAGGTACCGGCCGAGGATATCAAGAAGAAGATAGCCGGCCACAGCGGCTTTGACCCCATTCGCATCAAGACGGATGTCACGCCGGATATCGTTTCGATCATCGAGGAACAGAAGAGCTCGTACCCCGGCGTCGTCATCGAGGTCACGCCAATCCGCGACTACATTCTCAAGCAGGAGGGTGCGCATACCTTCGGCTACGTCAGTGAGATCAATGACACCGAGCTTGAGAAAATGAAAGACCAGGGATATAAATCCGGCGATATCATCGGCAAGTTCGGTCTCGAAAAGGTCTACGACAAGGAGCTGCGCGGCGAGAACGGCGGCCAGCAGGTCGAGGTCGACGTTTCGGGCAAACCCGTGCAGATCCTTGGCCGCAAGGAGCCTGTGCCGGGTGATGATCTCGAGCTCACGATTGACATCAAACTGCAGCAGGCTGCGGAGAAGGCTGTCGACGATCAGCTGACGCAGATCGGCGCTCATGCGGCGGCTGCCGTCGTCATGAACCCGCAGACCGGCGAGATCCTCGCGATGGTCAGCCGTCCGGCCTTTGATCCAAATCTCTTTGCACACGGCATCTCGTCGAAGGACTGGAATCAGCTCAACAACAATCCGTATCATCCGATGGACAACAAGACCATCACGGGCGAATATCCGCCAGGGTCCACGTTCAAGATCGTCACGGGCACAGCGGCTCTGACCGAGGGCGTCGTGACGCCGGATGAACAGATTTTTGACTCGGGTCACCACTGGATCATCCCGAAGGGCAACGCCGACGGCGAAGCGCTCGGCTGGCTGAATTTCCGCACGGCTCTTGCACACTCCGATAACGTTTATTTCTATGAAATGGGCAACCGCCTCGGCATCGACCGCCTCGAGAAGTACGCGCGCATGTTCGGGCTCGGCCAGAAGACGGGCATCGATCTTCCCTATGAGGCCACGGGCCTTGTCGCCAACCGCCGGTATAAGGAAAAGAACTTCGATGACGGTGAGTGGTATCTGTCCGAGACGTTCGATGCGGCCATTGGCCAGGGCTTCAACCTTGTGACACCATTGCAGGCCGCGATGGTCATGGGCGAGATTGCAGCTGACGGCAAGCGCTATAAGCCGCATGTCGTCAACCGCATTCTGGCACCGGACGGCAGTGTCGTCAAGGAGTTCCAGCCAGAGCTGCTGTCGCAACTCGATGTGCCGGAAGAAGATATCAAGCTGGTGCAGGATGGCCTGCACGATGTCACGAAGTACGGTACGGCCGCTTCGAGCTTCCGCGGGTTTACCGTCGATATCGCCGGCAAGACCGGTACGGCTGAGAATTCGCAGGGCCGCGATCACGGCTGGTTCGTGGCATATGGTCCGTTTGACAATCCGAATATCGTCGTCGCCGTCATCGTCGAAAACGGCGGTTACGGGTCCCAGTCGGCCGTACCGATTGGCCGCAAGATCCTCGAGGCTGCATTCGGTCTCAACCAGGACAACGGCGATGAAAAGAAATAAGCAGAGAAGATCCTTGAGGTAAGGGAGAGGGGAGTCGTCGAATCGTCATGCAAGATGAGATTGTGAAGATCAAAGGCGGAAAACGGGGACTGCAGCTGAGTTTTGCAGAGGATGCATCATTTGAGGATATCCGGGCACATATCGAGGAAAAGCTCGAGTCCGGTTCCGGTTTTTTCCTGCGCGGCACCCTGGTGCTGGTGCCGCGTGAGCGTTTCCTGCACGAGGAACTCGAAAAACTCCAGAAATTGTTCCATGCACATGGCCTGATTTGCCGGACTGCAGTTCCGCAGGAAGAGCAGCAGGCACCGGCTGCGAAGAAGCCGGCAGCTGCCCGCAAGGCCGCAGCTTCCAAACAGGCGGCGGAACAGGTACAGGAGATGGTGGTCGTTAACCGCACGCTGCGCGGTGGACAGGAGATCCGCACGGACAGCTCGGTGCTTGTCTGCGGCAATGTGAATCCGGGCGCGCAGATCATCGCAGGCGGCAGCATCGACATTCGCGGTACCTGCCGCGGCCTCGTGCATGCCGGTGCAGCAGGGGATACGAGTTCCTTCATCATCGCCGATCACCTGATGCCGACACAGATCCGCATTGCGAATCTCATTGCCAGATCGCCCGATCACATGGAGATGACCGAGCGTGCGGAACGCGCTTCCATCAAGGATGGCCAGATTGTTATCGAACCGATAGAAAGGTAGGACAAGGGGTATGAGCAAAATTTATGTAATCACTTCAGGCAAGGGAGGCGTCGGCAAAACGACGACCACGGCAAATCTCGGCGTTGGCCTTGCCATGCGCGGCAAGAAGGTTGTTCTCGTCGATACGGATACGGGCCTCCGGAACCTCGACCTGCTGCTGGGCCTCGAGAACCGCATCATGTACGATCTCATCGATGTGGCCGAGGGCCGCGTGAATTACAAGAAAGCCCTTGTGCGCCACAAGAAGTATGAGACGCTCTTCCTTCTGCCGACTTCACAGGTCAAGGACAAGACGAGCGTTAATCCGGAGCAGCTCGTGAAGCTCTGCGAGGATTTGCGCAAGGAGTTTGACTACATCCTCATCGACTGCCCGGCTGGCATTGAACAGGGCTTCAAGACAGCCATTGCCGCCGCCGATACGGCCATCGTTGTGACCATGCCGGAAATCTCGGCCGTGCGCGATGCTGACAAGATCATCGGCGAGCTCGCGCGTGCAGAAAAAGAAGACATCAAGCTCATTGTCAACCGCATCCGCCCGCAGATGGTCGAGAGCGGCGACATGCTTGACATGAATGACATCAACGACATCCTGTCCATCGACTGCATCGGCCAGGTGCCGGACGACGAGATGGTCGTCACGAGCACGAACAAGGGCGAGCCCTGCATCACGATGGAAAATTCCCAGGCAGGCCAGGCTTACCGCAATATCGTGGGCCGCATCTGCGGTGAGGAAATTCCGTTCATGGAATTCCCGAAGGAAACGTTCTTCCAGCGCCTCAAGCGCCGTGTATTCGGAGATTAAGGAGGAGAGACAGGCATGCTTGACAACTTGATGCAGAAGATCTTTGGCAAGAAGGAGAAATCGGGCCGCATTGCGCATGACCGCCTCAAGGTCGTCCTGATCCACGACCGCGCCAATATTTCTCCGGAGGTCATGGAAAATCTCAAGAATGACATCATTCAGGTGATCTCGAATTACATGGAGATCAATCAGCAGGATATGGATATCGCCCTCGAGAACGATGAGGACTCTGTTGCCCTCGTGGCCAATATCCCGGTAAACCGCATGAAGCATGATGCGGGCAAGAAGTGAGTGCAGCATAAATGATGAAGAAACGCTATTGGCGTCGTACCGATTTCATTCTCATCGCTGCCACGGCAGGCATCATCATCATGAGCCTGGTCATTATTGGCAGTGCGACGCATATCAATACACCAAGTGAGGAACGCTACTGGTTTGTGCAGCGGCAGGGCATCTTTGCCCTGGTCAATGTGGCTCTGGCGACTTTTCTCATGAATTTTGACTACAAGGTCCTGCAAGGTTACGGCAACAAACTTTACGTGTTCAACCTGATCCTGCTGGTTGCCGTCATGCTCGTCGGCCAGTCGGCTCTCGGCGCACAGCGCTGGATTATGATCGGCCCGATCAGCATACAGCCGTCGGAGTTCTCCAAGCTCATCATGATCATCTCGCTGGCGACGATGCTCGACGACAAGGTTGGGAAGCTCAATACGCTGCGCGATCTCCTGCCCGTGGCCATTTACCTGGGCATCCCGTTCCTGCTGGTCCTCAAGCAGCCGGATCTTGGCACGTCACTCGTCTTCATGGCCATTTTCTTCGGTATGGTCTTTGCGGCAGGCATCAACATGCGCCTGCTTGGCGGCATCTTTGTCGCGGGTGTGGCCGCCTGCCCGATTCTCTGGCATTTTCTCAAGGACTACCAGAAGATGCGTCTGACGGTCTTCATGAATCCGAATGTCGATCCGCTTGGTTCCGGTTATCACATCATCCAGTCCAAAATCGCCATCGGTTCGGGCATGCTCTTTGGCAAGGGCCTCTTCCACGGCACGCAGAGCCAGCTGAACTTCCTGCCGGAGAACCATACGGACTTCATCTTCGCCGTGGTCGGCGAGGAACTGGGCTTCATCGGCGTGACGTTTCTGCTGCTGCTGTACCTGCTGGTCCTTTGGCGCGGCATCGTGACAGCCCGTGATGCCGGTGATACCTTTGGCCGCCTGCTGGCCGTCGGCATCACTTCGATGCTGGCCTTCCACGTGCTGGTCAACGTCGGCATGACCATGGGCATCATGCCGGTCACGGGCATCCCGCTGCCCCTGATGAGTTACGGCGTCAGCTCGCTGACGACAAATATCATGTCCATCGCCATCCTGCTGAACATCCAGAGGCGAAGACAGAAATTGGTGTTCTAGTGCACGTCTGACCGATTGCGGCAGGCGTCACAGCAAAGCCTTCCCCGCAACGGGATCTGCTGGCGGCTGCGTCCGCCGTTCCCGGCTCCATCGTGTGGATCGGGGAGGGCTTTTTTACGGAATGAATACATATGAGCAAACAGATTAACGGAGGAATGAACGAATGGTACGACTCGAACATGAAGTGCTCCAGTCGGTATTGAAGCCTGCCCGCTATACGGGCGGGGAGTGGAATGCAGTCAGGAAGGACCACGCGGACGTGGCTTGTACATGGGCCCTGGCGCTGCCCGATGTCTATGAGGTCGGCATGAGCAATCTCGGCCTGGCCATCCTTTATGAAATCTTGAACCGTCGGCCGGACATTGCAGCCGAGCGTGTCTATGCGCCATGGGTCGACATGGAAGATGAGATGCGCAAGAGCCATATCCCGCTCTTCTCGCTGGAGACGAAGACGGAGATCGCCGCCTTTGACTTCCTGGGCTTTTCCCTGCAGTACGAGATGATTTACAGCAATGTACTCAACATGCTGGATCTTTCCGGCATACCGGTCTGGGCGAAGGACCGCGGTGAGGATATGCCGTTCGTGGTCGGTGGCGGCCCCTGCGTCTACAATGTGGAGCCTGTGGCGGATTTCTTTGATTTCTTCATCATCGGTGAAGGCGAGGAAGTCATCGTCGAGGTTTCGGATGCGCTGATAGCCTGGAAGAAGGAAGGCCGGCCGGGCGGCCGCCGCGGCTTCCTGCAGCGCCTGCTCGCCGTCGATGGCATCTACGTGCCGTCTTTCTATGAGCCCGTTTACGACGACAAGGGGAATTATCAGGAGATGCGCCCGCTGGCAGAGCAGGCACAGCCCGTCATCTACAAGCGTGTGGTCAAGGACATGGATGATGCGATCTCAGTGGAGCATCCTGTCGTGCCGTACATGGATATCGTCCACAACCGCATCATGCTGGAGCTCTTCCGCGGCTGCTCGCGCGGCTGCCGCTTCTGTCAGGCCGGCATCTGCTATCGTCCGGCCCGCGAGCGCACGGAGAAGAATCTGCGCAAGATGGCCCGCGGTCTTGTCGATGCCACGGGTTACGATGAGATGAGCCTGACCTCGCTCTCTTCGGCGGATTATTCCTGCCTCGGCCGCCTCGTCGATGACCTTATGACGGATTTCCAGGATGAAAAAGTCAGTTTTTCGCTGCCGTCCCTGCGCATTGACAGCTTTTCCATCGAGCTGGCACACAAGATGCAGCAGGTCCGGAAATCGGGCCTGACGTTCGCGCCGGAAGCTGGTACGCAGCGTCTGCGCGACGTCATCAACAAGGGCGTCACGGAAGAAAACCTCATGCAGGCATGCGGCGCGGCCTTCCGTCAGGGCTGGAAGCAGGTCAAGCTCTATTTCATGATGGGACTGCCGACGGAAACGGATGAAGACGTCATCGGCATTGCCAAGCTCGCCAAGAAGGTCGTCGATCTCTATACGGAAATCAAGGGCAGGCGCGGCTGCAAGGTCACGATCTCCGTGGCCTGCTTTGTGCCGAAACCCTATACGCCGTTCCAGTGGTTCGGCCAGCTGCCCATCGAGGAGTTCCAGCGCCGCCAGCAGCTCTTGAAGGAACACATCACCGACCGCGCCATCACGTTCAATTACCACGATGCCCGCCTTTCGGTGATCGAAGGTGTCTTCGCACGCGGCGACCGCCGGCTTGCCCGCGTCCTTTATCAGGCATGGCAGGATGGCGCAAAGTTTGACGGCTGGTCCGATCATTACAAGGATGAAATCTGGCATGAAGCATTTCGCAAATGCGGCGTGGACATGGGATATTACAATCTGCGCACGCGCAGCTTCCAGGAGCCGCTGCCGTGGCTGATTACCTCGCCGGGCGTCAATCAGGAATTCCTGCTGCGCGAATGGCATCATGCGATGGCCGCGGCGCTCACCGAGGATTGCCGCCGCGGCAAGTGCAGTGCCTGCGGTATCTGCCCGAATCTTGGCGTTCACGTCATCGATTATCAGAAGCAGGAAATGGCGCGCCTGGCAGCGAAAAAAGGAAATGAGGCTGAATCTGAACCGATGCATACGGAACCAGCCGTCGATGCAGAGACGCAGCAGCGTGATCCGAGAGGGCCGGGCCGGCCGCGCCAGCTCTTTGCCTGGCGTGCAGAGATCACCAAGGGCGAGGAGCTTCGCTACGTTTCGCATCTCGACTATGCCAATATCTTCCTGCGCGCCTTTGACCGCGCGAAGCTGCCGATGGCTTATTCCGAAGGCTTCAATCCGCATATGAAGGTATCGTTTGCCTCGGCGCTTTCTCTCGGTGTGACGAGCGCTTCGGAGTATATGGATTTTGAGCTGACGAAGCCGCTTTGCCAGCCGGAAATCTTCGACCGCCTGCAGGCGGAATTGCCGCCGGGCGTGCGCCTCTTGAAACTCCGGGAAATCAAGGGCCGGCACAAGGCACTGATGTCGGAAGCCGATGAAGCCATCTACACGCTCCATGTTCCGTATGCGGGAACGGAGAAGGAGGCACTGCGGGTGCTTGCCGCCTATAACGCCGCACCCGAAGCCGTCTGGCACCGCGTGACGCCGAAGAAGACGCGCGATATCGAGACGAAGCAGTACATGAAGAAACCAGTGACTGCCGTATGGACGGATGGGGCTCTGGACTTGACGATGGACATTGCGATTACGCCATCGGGCAGCGTCAAGCCTCTGGAAATCCTGACCCTCCTGCAACAGGATTACAAGCTTGCCGTCAAGCCCGCGGAAGCCCTGATTGAACGCCAGGGCATCTGGAGCAAGGGGCGCAAGCTCATCGATCTGGTTTGAGCAGGATTTCGTGATTGGAAGTGAAAAGATGAAATCCATCATCGTGAATATTGTACCGGAGGAAACGCGCATGGCCATCCTGGAGGATGGCGAACTCGAAGCGGTGGAGATGGAACGTGCCTCGCATTCCCACCTCGTCGGCAACATCTATAAGGGGCGGGTGCAGAATGTCCTGCCCGGTATGCAGGCAGCCTTCATCGATATCGGCATGGAGAAGAACGCCTTCCTCTACATCGGTGATGGCCTTCCCCATGAGACAATCGAAGCCATGCCGCCGCACACGCGCATCCACATCGGCCAGAGTCTGCCCATTCAGATTGTTAAGGATGCCATCGGGACAAAGGGGCCGCGGGCGACCATGCATATCTCCCTGCCGGGTCGTACGGTCGTCTTGATGCCGACTGCCGCTTACATCGGCATGTCGCGCCGCATCGAGGATGAAGCGGAACGCCAGCGCCTGCATGCGATAGCAGAACGCATCTGCCCGGAGGGCATGGGGCTCATCATCCGCACGGTGGCAGCCGGTCACAGCGAGGAAAGCCTGCGGCGTGACGTGCAGTATCTCGTGCGGCTCTGGGAATCCATCCTTTCGCGCTACAAACTGAAGAGCTCTTCTTTGCTCTACCGCGATGCGGACCTCCTGATCCGGCTCGTGCGGGACAATTTCACGGCGGACATCGATGAACTCGTCATCGATAACGCCGAGGCCTGCCAGCGGGTACGCGACCTCGTTGCAGGGCTTTCGCCCGAGCTCGTGGACCGCGTGCACTGCTACGACAAAAAGCAGCCGATTTTCAAGGCCTATCATATCGAAGAAGAAATCGAGAAACTCGGAGACCGGGAGGTGGAGCTGCCCTCGGGAGGCTTCCTGGTCATCGACAAGACGGAGGCACTGACCGTCATCGATGTCAACACGGGCAAATACGTCGGCAAATCGAATCTTGCCGAGACGGTTTACCGCACGAATCTCGAGGCTGCGGCGGAAATTCTCAAGCAGATCCGCCTGCGCGACATCGGCGGCATCATCGTCATCGATTTCATCGATATGGAGAAGGAGGAACAGAAGGAGCAGCTTCTGACCTATATGCGCGAACAGGTCAGGCATGACCGCACGAAGACGAATATCGTCGACATCACGAGTCTTGGACTCGTCGAGATCACGCGCAAGAAGTCCCGCCAGAATATCGACAGCATTGTCTACAGTGAGTGCCCAACCTGCCATGGCCGCGGCCGCGTGGAATCGCCGGAAACGGTATCCATCCGCATCAGCCGTGATATCCGTCGCATGGAGCGCACATCGCACGCCAGGGAGGGCTACGAGATCGAGGTCCACGAAAGCGTGGCTGAAGAACTGCGCCAGAATCAGCTCATGATGAATCTGGCGGCTGAGTTCGGCACGGATATCAAGGTAACGGTCAAGCCGGGCATGCATCCGGAAAACTATACCATCCTTCAGCAGGGCTGAGGTATTTGGAAAGGAGAAATCTGCATGAGTATTTTGATCAAGGATACGACGCGTGAGGAGCGCGAGGAAATCGTGCGCAGGACGCTCTCCTGCGAATCGGGCTGTGAGAATTGCTCCGGCTGCGCACTGGGAGCAGGCGATCCTTTCGAGATGTACAAGCCGTACATCGAGGGCAAGATGGAGATTCGGGAGATTAATCGCCGCTTCAATGCCAAATACGGTATCCACTGAATAAAAAAGCCATTGCCTGATTTTGCCGGGCAATGGCTTTTTTTAATGGCTTTCTTTATGGGCAGCCTGCTTGATGATCGTCTCAAGATTCTCGAGCATGGAGGTCAGGGCCTGTTTGTTCTTGCTGGCATCGAAGCCGTTGACGGCATGGAGCGTATCGGAAAACTGGCCGGCCAGCGAATTCAGCAGCTGCCTTTGGAGGCGGGTGTTGTTGAGACAATCACCTTCAATCGATGCCATCCTTTCAATCAGTTCACAGGCCGACACCATCGTGGCCATACGCACACAGCCGATGATTGTGACGTCATCCCTCAGATAGGAGCTGTACTGTGGAGAAAGCAGGACTTCCTTATCGACGAGATGGCCGACGCCTATAATATAGCGGGCCTGCCGCAATTTCTGGATGACCTGCTTGGCCGGCATGTCCTCATAGGCGATGATCTCGAAATGGATATCGTTGATATGGTAATCGCGGCACATCTTCACCATGAGTTTGGCAAAGCGGTCATTGGAGTTGAAAATGTAGACGCGCTCACCGGCAGGAATATGCGAAAGGGCAATGAAGAATTCCGCCGTAGGCCTCAAATCGAGCACGACGAGGGATTCAGGCGGGATGAGGGAGAGCATTTTCTCCCGCTGTGTCAGTGCGCATACATAAAGATCCGTGTCTTCGTGACCGGTGATGTTTTCACTGACCATACTGCGTATGTAGACGGAGCCGCCGACAATCCGGCGTACGACGTGCAATACTTCTGCGGCGTTGAGCTCGTTGCTGCCGGCAGCAATGATGCGAGTTGTCATGTGGATCCTTCCTCTCTCAACCATCATAGGATTCCTGTAAAAATGCATATAACTTTTCAGCGGCATGGGCAATCGTCCGTTTTTGTTTGCGTGCAATGGTCAATACGATGACCGGACTGTCAGCCAGAGGCACTTCTTTGACCATTTCGTTCTGGATGGCGCCGGACGGCAGGATGGCAATGCCGCTGCCTGAAATGATGAGACTGGCGATCATCTGAGGATATGTCGTTTCAAATATCGGACGTTCCGTCAGATCCTGCTGCTGGAAGCAGTGATCGATGACCTGCCGGTAGCCGCAGGATTCAGGGGGCAGCAGGAGCAATTCCTGTCTCAAATCCTTGAAATGAAGTTCCTGCCTGTGTGCAAGCAGATGGAATTGGGGAAGATAGGCGGAGAGGTGCTCCTGGTGAATGACTGCGCATTCCAGTGAAGGTTCTGCATCAACTTCCTGCGGCAGGAGAGGGAGAAAGGCGAGATCAATCTGGTCTTCTTCCAGTGCGTGGCGCAACTCCTTGGTGTTGGCCTCAAGGAAACGGAACCGCAGCGTGGGATACATATTGTGAAATTTTGCCAGCAGGAACGAACTCACGGCTAAGCCGGTCAGTGGTGAAAGTCCGATCTGGATGATGCCGCTGGACAGATTCTTGAGTTCTGCGGCCTTCTGCGCGGCCAGCGAAATATCTTTCATGACGGTGCCCGCGTGCTGATAGAAAATCTTGCCTTCGCTCGTCAGGATGGCCTGCTTTTTATTGCGGTCAAACAGGACCAGTCCGAGTTCATCCTCCAGTTTCTTGATGGCTGTCGTGACGGACGGCTGGGAAACGTAGAGTTGTTCTGCGGCGCGCGTAAAACTCCCGGTGTTGCTGACCGCTAAAAAATATTCTAATTGTTTCAGTTCCATGACCAATCCTCCGGTAATGGTTTTGTTATGATGTTATTAGTATAACAGGAGAACGGCTTATAATATAGACTTCACTCATTTATGATACCTCTTATTATTGACGTTTCCTATGATTTGATTCAATCTATCTATAATATAGGCAGAAAATTCTATTATAATGAGTATATAAATTATGAAACGATAATAAATATAAATGGTAAGGGGGAGTCTTGATGGCAAGAGAGCAAATTCTTTCGCAGGAAGATCGTGACTGGATTAAGAGGATGTTTGCTCAGCTCGCTGAGATCGGGAAGACTGGGCATGGATATGAGCGCGTGGCATATACGCCGAACGACTGGCAGGCGAAGCAGCTGATCCGGGATGCCATGGAACAAGCTGGTCTTGTCGTCCATATGGATGCTGCGGGCAATCTCATCGGGCGCCTGGAAGGACGTCGGCCGGAGTTGCCGGCTGTTGTGACAGGGTCACATATCGATACGGTTCCTTCCGGAGGAAATTTTGATGGGTCAGTCGGAGTGATTGGTTCACTTTGTGCCATACGGAGAATTTTGCGGGAAGGGCGGCCGCTTCGTTCCATGGAATTATGGGTATTCGCCGGTCATGAATCCAGCCGTTTTGGCTTTGCGCATCTGGGCAGCCGCTCAATCTGTGGCTTTACCGAGACGGAAAAATGGAGCAAACTGGTTGACCGCTATGGAAAGACCATTCCGGAAGTCTTTCGGGAATGCGGTTTGGACTTTTCTCAGCTTGCCAGCTGTGAACGTGATTTTTCCCAGCTCGCGTCCTTTACAGAACTGCATATCGAACAGGGGCCGGTGCTTGAACAGCATCATACACCCATTGGTATCGTAACCGATATTGCAGCGCCCATCCGCCTGTCCGTACAGGTGAAGGGGATGGCTGCTCATTCCGGTACGACCTCGATGGACAATCGTCATGATGCGCTGGCCGCCGCTGCCCGCATGGTCCTTTCCGTGCGGGAACGGGCGCGTTCCTATGCGGAAGAAGGCATTGTCGGTACGGTGGGATATATGCAGGTCAAGCCCAATGCGATGAATATCATTCCTGGTGAAGTGGAGTTCTGGATTGATGTACGCGGGCGGGATTTTTCACGGACGAGCCATGTCATCGATCTCGTGCGTGCCGACCTCCTGAGCATTGCCAGAGAGGAAAAAAACAATGTATCCATTGACACAATTTCTGTCGCTAAGCCTGTTCATCTGAACGATCATCTGATTCAACTGGCTGCCAGGATATGCGAAGAGAATCATATTCCCTATCTTAATATGGTGGGCGGCGGCGGACACGATACACAGGAAATTGCCCGCAGAATGCCGGCCGTCGTGTTGCATATTCCCTGCCGCAATGGCGTCAGTCACGCTCCTGATGAATTCGCCAGTTTGGAAAGCATTTATTATGGCGTGAAAGCTCTGACGGCGCTGCTGGCTTGTCAGACAAAAGCTGTTTCAATCGATGGTCTTGCATAAGAGAGGAGAAGATGACAGTGGATATCCAAGAAACAATCATGAAGATGGCAGATGGCATGAAAGATGAGCTCGTGACGCAGCGCCGCGATCTGCACATGCATCCGGAGCCGGCGTGGACCGAATTCCGCACGGCGGCACTCGTGGCGGAGCAGCTGCATGATCTCGGCTACGAGGTACTGGCGGGCGAACAGGCCGTGGCCAAAGAATACATGATGGGTGTGCCGACTGCCGAAGTCCTGGAGCAGTCACAGGCCCGTGCAATCCGCGAGGGCGCGGATCCTGCCTGGGTGAAACGCATGCAGGGCGGCATGACCGGTGTCGTGGGTATCATGCATTTCAAGCGGCCCGGGCCCGTCGTGGGCATGCGCTTTGACATGGACTGCAACGACGTATCGGAAACGCAGGATGAGAAGCATCGCCCGAATGCCGAAGGCTTTGCCAGCCTGCATCCCGGCGCTATGCACGCCTGCGGCCACGATGGCCATACGACGGTGGGCATCGGGGTTGCCAAGGTCCTGGCCTCGCTGAAGGATGAGCTGGCGGGAACCATCAAGCTGGTCTTCCAGCCGGCGGAGGAGGGGGTGCGCGGCGCCCGCGCCATGGTGGAACGCGGCGTGGTCGACGATGTGGATTTCATGCTGGGCGCACATTTCGGCTTCAAGATGAAGGAAACGGGCAGCATTGCCTGCAATGTAACGGGCTTCCTGGCCACGAGCAAATACGATGCCCACTATATCGGCAAACCGGCTCATGCTGGAGCGGCACCGGAAAAGGGGAAGAATGCCCTGCTGGCCGCCGCCTGCGCAACGCTGAACCTGCATGCCATTTCCCGTCATTCGCAGGGCATTACCCGCATCAATGTAGGACATCTTGAGGCCGGCAGCGGCCGCAACATCATCGGCGATACCGGCCTCATCAAGCTGGAGACGCGCGGCGGTTCCAGTGCCATCAATCACTATATGGAAGAGGAGGCCCTGCGCATCATCAAGGCAGCTGCCGCCATGTACGATGTACAGTACAAGATTGAGCAGGTCGGCGGCGCAGCCGGCGGCAGCAATTCGCCAAAGCTGGCCGCCTATCTGATGCGTCAGGCCAAAACACTCGGCATCTTCCACAAGATCGTGGATGAATGCCCGTTCGGAGCCAGTGAGGATTATTCGTACTTCATGGAACGCGTGCAGTCTCATGGCGGCCAGGCCGCGTACATGATGATTGGTGCAAATCTGGCTTCCGGTCATCATGATGCACATTTCGACTTCGATGAAACAGCCCTGGTGTATTCTCTGAAAATGCTTGCCAGCTCAGCAGCCGGTCTGCTTCTGGGCAAGTCAATGGAATGAGAGGCATGAGCCGATAAGAGGAGGATTTTTATGATTATTGCAGGTATCGTCATCGTCATTGCGACCTTCGTCCTGATCGTCAAGAAATATGAAACGCGTTTCGTGCTGTTTATCTCCGGCATGCTGATGTGCCTGATTGGCGGCATGCTGTCAGCCGGTACGACGGCGTTCATCAAGGAATTCACCAATACCGGCCTGGTGCCGACCATCTGCACCGTGCTCGGTTTCAGCTATGTCATGGAATATACGAGCTGTTCCGCCCACATGGTCTACTGCATTTCCTCGGCCCTGAAGCGGGTCCCCATCATCATCATACCAGGTGCTGTCATCGTCACCTTTCTCGTGAACATCGCACTGCCGAGTGCAGCCGGCTGTGCGGCGGCCGTCGGCGCACTCCTGATCCCGGCGCTGATCCGCACGGGCGTGCATCCGGCCATGGCTGCATCGGCCGTATTCCTGGGAACATGGGGCAGTACGATGAGCCCGGGCCTCATGTTCAATCCGCAGGTCGCCCAGCTGGCAGGAATGGATGTCATGAGTGTCATCGCGCTCTTCTCCCGCCAGGTCCTGTTCGCGGCCGTGATTGCGGCGGTGCTTCTGACGGTCATTGCCTGGGTGCGCAAAGAAAACAAAGGCTATGTGGCACCGAAGGATATTGAGGACAGCGAGGACTTCCACGTCAATTATTTAAAGGCCGTCATGCCGGTCGTACCGCTTGTGCTGCTGGTCCTCGGCAGCAAGCAGGTGGCTGTGATCCCGGAAATCTCGGTGCCGGTGGCCATGCTGGTCGGTGTGGCGCTTGGCATGCTCCTCGTGCGTCCGAATATCAAGGAGACGACCTGCAAGTTCTTCCGCGGTGTTGGCGATGGCATGTGTGATGTCGTGGGCCTGATTGCGGCAGCTGCCTGCTTTACGGCCGGCATGAAAGTCATCGGCCTTACGGATGCACTCATCGAGGCCATGAAGAGCTCGCAGCAGATCGCACAGGTAGCCGCTGCATACGGTCCGTTCCTGATTGGTGCAATCTCGGGTTCCGGCAACGCGGCGGCACTGGCCTTCAATGGTGCGGTCACGCCGTTTGCGAATGAGTTCGGCTATGGTATCGCAGAACTCGGCTCCATGGCACAAATTGGTGCCGGACTCGGACGCTGCATGAGCCCGGTTGCCGGAGCCGGCATCATTCTGGCAAAGATGGCCGGTGTCAATCCGATGGAACTGGCAAAACGCAATGCCATTCCTACCATCGTGGCTGCGTTTGTGGTCATGATTACCCTGCTGTAAGCACAGACAGCTTATACGAACGATACAAAAAAGGAAGTATCCGCGTGGATACTTCCTTTTGTTATGCATGGTTTTGGGGATTCAATCAGCCGTTGCGTGCTGCCTTGGCGGCATGCTTTTTCTCTTCCTGATCCATGACGATGGCGACGGCACCGTCGCCCGTGATGTTCAGGCAGGTACGGAACATGTCGAGGACACGGTCGATGCCGGCGACGAGTGCGAGACCTTCCATCGGGAGGTTGACGCTCTGCAGGACCATCGCGAGCATAATGAGGCCGGCACCCGGCACACCAGCCGTACCGATGGAGGCGAGCGTACCCGTGAGGACGATCATGGCCATCTGGCCCATCGTCAGGTCGATGCCGAAGACGTTGGCGATGAAGAGCGAGCAGACGCCCATGTAGAGAGCCGTGCCGTCCATGTTGATTGTCGCGCCGAGCGGCAGGACGAAGGAGGATACGTCACGGGAGACACCGAGCTTTTCCTGGCAGTTCTTCATGTTGACCGGCAGGGCTGCGGCACTCGAGCAGGTCGTGAACGCGATGAGCATGGCTTCACTCATGCCGCGGAAGAACTGCAGCGGCGTATGACCGCCCCAGATTTGGGCAAGCGAGGAGTAGACGCAGACGGCGTGGATGATGCAGCCGACAGCGACGCAGGCGATGACGGAAATCAGCGGCAGCAGGACAGACGGGCCGTTCTTGGCGACAACCGGCAGCAGCAGGGCGAAGACGCCGTACGGAGCGAACTGCATAACGATGCCGATGATCTTATAGGAGACTTCTGCGCAGGCATCGAAGAACTTGACGAGGAACTCAGCGCGTTCGCCGCCGACCTTGAGGATGCCGACGCCGACGAACAGCGAGAAGACGATGACCGGCAGGATATCCGCCTTAGCCATGGATGCGACCGGGTTTGCCGGAATCATGGCGACGAAGACCTGCATGATGGAAGGTGCTTCCTTGACTTTGACGACAGCATCCGACGTCATCTGGAGGCCGACGCCCGGATGGACGAGGCTGGCGATGCCAAAGCCGATGACGATGGCGATAGCCGTGGTGACGAGATAGAGGCCAATCGTCTTGAGGCCGATGCGGCCGAGTTTCTTCGTGTCACCCAGGCTCGTCATGCCGACGACGAGGGAGCAGAAGACAACGGGGACGATCATCATCTTGATGAGGTTGATGAAGATCGTGCCGATTGGTGCAATCCACCAGTTGATGAATGGCAGGGCGGATTCGCCCACGATAAGACCGACGATGACAGACAGGATCAAGGATATAAAGATCTTGATAGAGAGGTTCATAGCAATCACTCCTTTTTATGATGCATTAGTATGAATTATGATGACATCTCCTCATCCTTATGACTAAATTATAGGGAAAAGACTGTATTTTGTCCACGAATCAAAGGCAAGTATACGGTATACATAGAAATACATCAAAGATACATAATGAAATAATGATAAATTGTAATTATAAATAAGGAAAAGAGAATGAATGAGATGAAAAATAAATTTTCCAGGTGGATTGTCTTCCCTGCCGGAGTATGATATAATCGTTGACGGTGTAAAAATAGCACGCGATTCGATCGCCGCCCTGTGCCCCAAGCGGGTGGTGCGGAGAAATGAAGATCGCGGAAGAAAAAAACAGGAGGTGCACCAACATGGCAGTTATTTCCATGAAACAGTTACTTGAAGCAGGTGTCCACTTCGGACATCAGACGCGTCGTTGGAACCCGAAGATGGCAAAGTACATCTTCACGGAGCGCAACGGCATCTACATCATCGATCTGCAGAAGACGGTCAAGAAGGTTGACGAGGCTTATGCATTCCTGCGCAGCGTTGCTCAGGAAGGCAAGAGCGTTCTCTTCGTCGGCACGAAGAAGCAGGCACAGGAAGCCATCAAGGAAGAGGCTGCGCGTGCAGGCCAGTTCTATGTCAATGAGCGCTGGCTCGGCGGCATGATGACGAACTTCCAGACGATCCAGAAGCGCATCGCTCGTCTGAAGGAACTCGAGGCCATGGAAGCAGATGGCACGTTTGAAGTCCTCACGAAGAAAGAGGTCCAGGGCCTCCGTCATGAGATGGAGAAGCTCGAGAAGTACCTTGGCGGTATCAAGGACATGAACAAGCTGCCGGGCGCACTCTTCATCGTCGATCCGCGCAAGGAGCGCATCGCCGTTGCTGAGGCTCGCAAGCTCAACATTCCTATCGTTGCCATCGTTGATACGAACTGCGATCCGGATGAGATCGATTACGTCATCCCGGGCAATGACGACGCAATCCGCGCTGTCAAGCTCCTCACGGGCCGCATGGCTGATGCTGTCCTCGAGGGTCGTCAGGGTGAAGATGGCGAGGCGGAAGCTGCAGAAGCTCCGGCTGCTGAGTAATCCATATCGAGAATAGACCGGGAGGGGTAAGGGAGTTATCCCTTGCTCCTCTTTTTTAATAGGAGGAATAAAACCAATGGCAAAGATTACGGCTGCAATGGTAAAAGAGCTGCGCGAGACCACTGGCGCAGGCATGATGGACTGCAAGAAGGCCCTGACGGCTACGGAAGGCGACAAGGCCAAGGCAATCGACTGGCTCCGTGAAAAGGGCATCTCGAAGGCTGAGAAGAAGGCTGACCGCATCGCTGCAGAGGGTGCTGTCGCAGCTTACATCAGCGATGATGCCAAGGTCGGTGTTCTCGTCGAAGTCAACTGCGAGACGGACTTCGCTGCCGGCAACGAGCAGTTCCGCGCTCTCGTCGCCAAGATTGCCAAGCACATCGCTGACACGAATCCGGCTGACCTCGATGCGCTGAACAACAGCGAGCTCGATGGCAAGACGGTTGCTGCCCTCATCACGGAAGCTACGGCTACGATCGGCGAGAAGATTTCCCTGCGCCGCTTCGTCCGTTATCAGAGCGAAGGCCGTGTGGCAAGCTACATCCACATGGGCGGCAAGATTGGTGTCCTCGTTGACCTGACGGGCGGCGATGAAGAGCTCGGCAAGGATGTTGCCATGCAGATTGCTGCAGCTGCTCCGGCAGCCATCGACCGCAGCGGCGTCGATGCAGCAGCTCTCGAGCACGAGAAGGAAGTTCTCCGCAAGCAGGCTCTCGAAGAGGGCAAGCCGGAGAAGATTGTTGAGCGCATGGTCGAAGGCCGCATCAACAAGTACTACAAGGAAGTCTGCCTCAACGAGCAGATTTTCGTCAAGGATTCCGACAAGACGGTCAAGGATATCCTCGGAGATGTCAAGGTAACGGCATTCACGCGCTATCAGCTCGGTGAAGGCATCGAGAAGAAGCAGGAGAACTTTGCTGCTGAAGTTGCTGCTCAGATGAAATAATCGACTGGAAACGGTGAAAGAAAGAGAACACATAATGGATTGTGTTCTCTTTTTTTAAAGGTTATAATAAGGGAAGATGCAGTAGTGTATCGAGTGGCGCATTGGCGTTGATGGAGGTAAGCATTTTGGATACAGCGAAATATAAACGAGTCGTCCTGAAGCTCAGTGGTGAGTCCCTGGCAGGTGAGCAGGGTTTCGGCATCAATCCGTCTGTGGTTGAGGATATCGCCAAGCAGATCAAGAAGGTGCGCGAACACGGTGTCGATGTCGCTGTCGTCGTCGGCGGCGGCAACATCTGGCGCGGACTGGCCGGTTCCGCCAAGGGCATGGAACGCGCTACGGCCGACTACATGGGCATGATGGCCACGGTTATGAATGCCCTGGCTCTGCAGGATGCACTCGAGAAGATGGATGTCGATACGCGCGTGCAGACGGCTATCGAGATGCGTCAGGTCGCTGAGCCCTACATCCGCCGCAAGGCCATCCGTCATATGGAGAAGGGCCGCGTCGTCATCTTCGGCGCTGGCACGGGCAATCCGTATTTCTCCACGGATACGACGGCTGCACTGCGTGCCGCCGAAATCGAAGCCGATGTCATCCTGATGGCCAAGAAGGGCACGGACGGCATTTACGACTGCGATCCAAACAAGAATGCAGATGCCAAGAAGTTCGATTCTCTGACGTACATCGAGATCATCAACAAGGGCCTGCAGGTCATGGATACGACGGCTACGAGCCTCTGCATGGACAACAAGATTCCCTTGCTCGTATTCAACATCGACGATCATGAAAATATCGTGCGCGCTGCCCTCGGTGAGGAAATCGGCACGACGGTAGGAGGAAATGACAGATGACCAATGAGATTCTCGCGTCCCATGAGGAACGCATGAAAAAGAGCATTGAAGCGCTCAAGCATGAATTCGCTTCCCTGCGTGCAGGCCGCGCTACGCCGTCCCTGCTCGATAAGGTCATGGTGGATTACTACGGTGCGCCGACGCCGGTCAATCAGATTGCGAAGGTTTCCGTTCCGGAACCGCGCATGATTCTGATTCAGCCGTGGGAGAAATCCATCCTGCATGATATTGAAGTGGCCATCATGAAATCGGATCTCGGCCTGAATCCGAACTCCGATGGCACGGCCATCCGCCTGGCAATCCCTGCCCTCACGCAGGAACGCCGCCAGGAGCTCGTCAAGGCTGTCAACAAGAAGACGGAAGAGGCGAAGGTTGCGCTGCGCAATGTGCGCCGCGATGGCAACGAAGAGTTCAAGAAGCTCGAGAAGGCCAAGGAAATCACGGAGGATGAGTCGAAGCGCGGCCAGGAAGCCATGCAGAAACTCGTCGACAAGTACGTGAAACTGGCCGACAGCGCCAAGGCCGTCAAGGAAAAAGAGGTCATGGAAGTCTGATATGATACCAGACGTACTGGGAAGACCCCTTGACGAGGCCGAGCATCTGCTCGCGCAGGCGGGCTGTGCCTGGCAGACGGAAATTACACGCCCTGTGCGTGATTTTTTCAAGACAGATGAACACTGTCTCTATGTCGTGCGGCAGAAGACTCTGCCGCAGGGCAGTATCATGCTTACCCTTGCGGCTAAGCAGAGAAAGGAGGCGAAATAAGTTATGGCATACAAAATCACGGATGATTGCATTTCTTGCGGTTCCTGCGCTGCTACTTGCCCGGTTGAGGCAATCAGCGAGGGTGCTGAGCACTACGAGATCGATGCAGACAAATGCGTTGAGTGCGGTGCTTGCGCTGCCGGCTGCCCGGTATCCGCAATCGAAGCTCCTTGATGCATGATGAGCGGCCCCTCTTATGAAAGTCGAGAGGGGCTTTTCCTTATTGTGTAGATATCCTCAGGATGGAGGAGAAGCAAAGATGTGGAAAAAGATATTTGGCGGCAAGGCACAGCCAAACGAGGAGGAACTCGCCAACCCGCTGTTCGATAGAATCAACTGGGAACGTCTGCCGCGCCATGTGGCCATCATCATGGATGGCAACGGGCGCTGGGCCCAGGGACGCGGCCTCGTGCGCACGGCCGGGCATAAGGCCGGCGTCAAGACGCTCAAGAATGTCCTCAAGACGGCTATCGACCTGCGCCTCGAAGCGCTGACGGTCTATGCGTTCTCGACGGAGAACTGGAAGCGCCCGCGTCCGGAAGTCGATTTTCTCATGAAGCTCTTTTCGGACTATCTCATCAAGGAGCTCGAAGAGATGAATGACTACAACGTGCGCATCCGCTTCATCGGCCGCAAGGATGGCATGCCGGAAAGCCTGCAGCGCCAGATGACGGCAGCGGAGGAGCTCATGAAGGACAATACGGGCATCCGCTTCAATGTGGCGGCGAACTATGGCGGACAGGACGAACTGCTGCGCGCTGCACGCAGCCTCGCGCAGCGCGTGGCCGCTGGAGAACTTTCGGCAGCGGATATCGATGAGAAGCTCATGGAAGCTTCGCTTGATACGGCAGGAGATCCGCCGGTGGATCTCGTCATCCGCACGAGCGGCGACCAGCGCCTCTCGAATTTCCTTTTGTGGCAGTCGGCCTATGCTGAGTTTTACTTTACTGATACGAATTGGCCGGACTTCACTCCCGCGTGCTTCGTGGACGCGATGGTGGAGTTTGCCGGGCGGGACCGGCGCTTTGGCGGCTTGAAGAATACCTGATTACATGAAGAGGAGCGTATTGCGTTGCTTACTAGAATCATCACGGGCGTGATCGGCATTGTGCTGGCTGCGGCCGTCATCCAGATGGGCGGAGCCCTGTTTGCCGGCTTTGCCCTGCTGCTTTCTCTCCTGGCCTGGTTTGAATACACGCGGGCCTTCGCCAGAAAGGGGGAACGTCTGACGTTTCTCCTCGGCATCGTCGGCCTGGTGCTGCTCTGGGGCTGTGCTTGGCTCGGCAGTGCGGATGAGACGGTGGCTGTCAGCACGGGCATCGTCCTCGTTGTCCTGCTCATGGCCGTGCTGCTGCATGGGCGTGTTTCCTTCCCCGCAGCCTGTCTCTCAGTCGGCGGTATCCTTTACTTCGGGTATCCGTTTGGCCATATGGTCATGCTGCGGTTCCTCTATCCCGAGCAGATGCTCGCGACGCCCGTCGGCCCGATGGCTTTTGGCTGTGCGATGATCTGGGTGATGTTTCTCTGTACCTGGGCATCCGATACCTTTGCGTATTTCACGGGCTCGGCCATCGGCCGCCACAAGCTCTGCCGCACGATAAGCCCCAACAAGACCATCGAGGGCTTCCTGGGGTCTGTGGTCGGCACGACAGCCGTCGGAGCAGGCCTCGGCGTCTTCTTTTCCCTGCCGCTCCTCGAGATGGCAGTGCTCGGATTCTGCATTTCCATCCTGGCGACGCTCGGCGATCTCGTGGAATCCGTGGCCAAGCGCTATACGGGCATCAAGGATTCCGGAAACATCATTCCGGGACACGGCGGTGTCTGGGACCGCTTTGACAGCGTGCTCTTCACGGCACCGCTCGTGTATTACTTTGTGCTGCTTTCGGGCTTGGGCCTGAAGTGATGGAGGGCAGGATATGAAGAATATTGCAGTCTTGGGGTCCACTGGTTCAATCGGCACGCAGACGCTTGAGGTCGTCCGCGGCCATAAGGATATGTTCCATATTTCCGTGCTTGCAGCCAATGCAAGCGATGAGCTCCTGGAAAAGCAGATCCGCGAATTTTCACCGGAACTTGCCGTGTTGTCGGATGAAGCGGCTTACAAGCGGCTCAAGGCCCGCTACAGCGGTCCGACGAAGCTCATGGGCGGCCGTCAGGCCTTTGTGGACGCAGCCGCTTTCCCGGAGGCCGATACGGTCGTCACTTCGATGATGGGCTTTGCCGGACTCGAGCCGACGATGAAAGCGCTTGATGCCAGGAAGGACATTGCACTCGCCAACAAGGAGACACTCGTGGTGGCGGGTGAGATCGTCATGCGCCGTGCGGCCGAGCAGGGTGTTTCCATCCTGCCCGTCGACAGCGAGCATTGTGCCTTCTTCCAGTGTCTGCAGGGCGAGAAGCGGGAGACAATCGAGAAACTCCTGCTGACCTGTTCGGGCGGCCCGTTCCGCGGCAGGAAGCGTGAGGAGCTCATCGGTGCGACGAAGGCGCAGGTTCTCGCTCATCCGACCTGGAACATGGGGCAGAAGATCACTGTCGATTCGGCATCTCTTGTCAACAAGGGGCTTGAGGTCATTGAGGCCAAGTGGCTTTATGGCGTCGATTACGACCAGATCCAGGTGGTCGTCCATCCACAGAGCATCATTCATTCCATGGTCCAGTTCTGCGATGGCTCGGTCATCGCGCAGCTCGGCTGCCCCGACATGAAGCTGCCGATCCAGTACGCGCTGACGTATCCGACGCGCCAGCCTTCGAATTTTGAACGACTGGATTTCTGGAAGCTCAAAGACCTGACATTTGAAGAGCCGGATACGGAGACGTTCAAGGGCCTGCGCTTTGCCTATGAGGCCGGCAGGATGGGCGGCTCGATGCCGTGCGTGTTCAATGCGGCCAATGAAGTGGCTGTCGGTGCCTTCCTCAAGGGGGAGATCCACTTCCTCGACATCTACGATATCATCGAACAGACGATGCTCAAACGCGAATGCGTGATTGAGCCAACGCTGGAAGAGCTCTTTGAGGAGGATGCGTGGGCCCGCACGTATGCGGCTTCCCTTTTGAAGAAATGAGCGGCGACGCTCGACGAATCTCTTTTTCGAGAAGGATGGTGAATCAATGGTTCTGACAATTGCAGCTGCAATTTTTGTCTTTGGCCTGCTCGTGCTCGTGCATGAGCTCGGCCACTTCATCACGGCCAAGATGACGGGGATGCGCGTCGATGAATTTGCCATCGGCTTCGGCCCAAAGCTCGTGAGCGTTCAGCGTGGTGAAACGCGCTATTCCATCCGGGCAATCCCGCTGGGCGGCTTCAATGACATCGCCGGCATGGATCCCGAGCAGAATGATGCGGGCAGCCGAGGCTATTGTGCCAAGCCGGTGGGCTCGCGCATGATCGTGATCCTTGCGGGGTCCTTCATGAATTTCGTCCTGCCGGTCATCCTGTTTTTCGGCATCTTCTTTTTTGCCGGCATCAACACGCCCAGCACGGAGCCGGTACTCGGCACGGTGCTGGCGGGCAAGCCGGCTGCGGAGGCCGGTCTTGAAAGCGGCGACCGCGTGCTGACGGTGAATGGCCAGCCGGTTGCGACCTGGTCCGATTTTGTCAATGGCGTCAAGGATGAGGGCGGCGAGCCCGTGGCCCTTACGGTGGAACGTCAGGGCGAGCAGCTTGCCGTCACGGTGACGCCGTCGTACGACAACAGCGCGAAGCGCGCGATGGTTGGCGTCATGGGAACGGTCAATACGCGGTATCCGGGATTCGTGGAATCCGTCTCCCTGGCGTTCCATCAGACCGGTGCCATCATCTATGCGATGATTGCTGCGCTCTGCAAGATCCTGATGGAGCTCTCGGGGGCAGAGCTTGCCGGGCCCATCGGTGTCGCGCAGATGGCCGGTGAGGTCGCACAGATGGGATTCGTGCCGCTGTTGAATTTTGCGGCATTCTTGAGTCTCAATCTCGGCATCATCAACCTGTTCCCCATCCCGGCCCTTGACGGCGGCCATTTCCTGACGCTCTGCGTCGAGGCGGTGCGCGGCAAGCCGCTTAGTCCGAAGGCCCTGCAGTACACGCAGAGCGTCGGCATCATCCTCTTGATCCTGCTCATGGTGCTGGCGACGAAGAACGATCTCGTGCGCGTCTTTATGGGCGGCTGAGTGTTTAGAAGGAAGTGTATGATTTGTTCAAACGAAAGATGACGAGACATATCCACATCGGACCCGTGGCCATTGGCGGCGGTGCACCGATTTCCGTTCAGTCCATGACGAATACGAAGACGACGGATACTGAGGCGACCGTTGCGCAGATCCGCGCGCTGCAGGCCGCGGGTTGCGATATCGTGCGGCTGGCCGTGCCCGATATGGCGGCAGCCGAGAATCTCGGCAACATCATCCGTCAGGTGACGGTGCCGCTCGTAGCCGATATTCATTTTGACTACAAGCTGGCCCTGGAGGCCATCCGGCAGGGCATCCATGCGCTGCGCCTCAATCCCGGCAACATCGGCGGGGAGGAGAAAGTCAAGGCCGTCGTGCGCGCAGCCAAGAAGGCACATATCCCTATCCGCATCGGCGTCAACGCCGGTTCGCTTGATAAGAAAATCCTCAGGAAATACGGCGGTGTCACGCCGGAGGCACTGGTCGAGTCCGCCATGGAACACGTGCGCATTCTCGAGGCGCTCGACTTCCATGATATGAAGATTTCCCTCAAGGCGCACGATGTGCCGCTGACGATTGCCGCCTACCGGCTCATGAGTCAGACGGTCGACTACCCGCTGCATCTCGGCATTACCGAGGCCGGCACGGTCAACACGGGCATCATCAAATCGGCTGTCGGCATCGGCGCACTGCTCGCCGAGGGCATCGGCGACACTTTCCGCATCTCACTGACGGGCGACCCCGTCGTCGAGGTCCGCGTCGCCAATGAGATCTTGAAGTCGCTCGGACTCAAGGAGTACGGTCCGACGCTCGTGGCCTGCCCAACCTGCGGACGCACGAGCATCGACCTGCCGGCCATTGCGGCGCAGGTCGAGGAGAAGCTCAGGGGCATCGAGGAGCCCATCGAGGTAGCCGTCATGGGCTGTGTCGTCAACGGTCCGGGCGAAGCGCGCGGCGCTGATGTCGGTATTGCCGGCGGCAACGGGGAAGGACTCGTCTTCCGCAAGGGCGAGATCATCCGCAAGGTTCCCGAAGCCGACCTCGTCCCAGAATTATTCAAAGAAATCGATGCAATATTGGAGGAACGCAAGCATGCGAGCAAGTAATCTTTACGCACCCACCCTTAGAAATACACCGGCTGAAGCTGAGATAGCCAGCCACCAGCTCATGTACCGTGCCGGTATGATCCGCAAGACAGCCGGCGGCATGTACACTTTCCTGCCGCTCGCCTGGCGCACGATCCGCAAGATTGAGCAGATCATCCGCGAGGAGATGGATGCAGCCGGCGGCCAGGAAATCATGATGCCGATCCTGCAACCGGCTGAATTCTGGCAGGAGAGCGGCCGCTGGGGCGCTTACGGCGATGAGATGATGCGCATCAAGGATCGCCATGGCCGCGATTTCTGCCTTGGACCGACGCATGAAGAGATGATCACGGCACTCGTGCGCGACGAAGTGCGCTCCTACAAGCAGCTGCCGCTGATGCTCTATCAGATCCAGGACAAGTTCCGCGATGAGCGCCGCCCGCGCTTCGGCCTCATGCGCAGCCGCGAATTCATCATGAAGGATCTTTACTCCTTCGACAAGGACGTCGAGGGCATGAACGAGTCCTACAAGAAGATGTACGATGCCTACACGAACATCTTCACGCGCATGGGCCTCGAGTTCCGCCCGGTAGAGGCCGACAACGGCGCAATCGGCGGCGGCCACTCCCACGAGTTCACGGTTCTCGCTGATGCTGGCGAATCGAATATCGCCGTCTGCACGAAATGCGACTACGCCGCGAGCGACGAGAAGGCGGAGCTCAAGCCAATTGGCGCTCCGGCTGAAGAAGAGCTGCCGCTCGAGAAGGTCAGCACGCCGGGCACGAACACGATTGAGACGCTCTGCGCCTTCCTCAACGTGCCGGCCGACAAGACCATCAAGGCCGTTGCCTACCAGACGGACAAGGACGAGCTCGTGCTCGCCTTTATCCGCGGTGACCACGATGTCAATGAGGTCAAGGTCATCAACCAGATCGAGGGCGCACTCGACCTGCGTATGGCGGATGACGAAGCCATCCGTGCCGCCGGCGGCTGCCCGGGCTTCATGGGGCCAATCGGCATCAAGCAGGGCACGCACGTACTCGTCGATGCGACGGTTATGAATATGCACAACGCCGTCACGGGTGCCAATGAGGAAGACTTCCACCTCAAGAACGTAAACCCACAGCGCGACTTCGACAAGGAAGCCATCGTCGTCACCGACCTGCGCATGGTCAAGGAAGGCGACCCGTGCCCGCACTGCGGTGCACCGCTCAAGATGACGCGCGGCATTGAGGCCGGCCAGGTTTTCACGCTCGGCACGAAGTACAGCAAGGCCATGGGCGCGACGTTCCTCGACGAGAACGGCAAGGAGCAGCCGCTCGTCATGGGTTGCTACGGCATCGGTGTCGGCCGCACGATGGCCGCCGCCATCGAGCAGAACAACGACGACCAGGGCATCGTCTGGCCGCGCGCCATCGCGCCGTTTGAAGTCGTCGTCGTCGCCGTCAATGCCAAGAAGGAAGAGCAGCTGACGTACGCAGAGGGCATCTATGAGGAGTGCCGCAAGGCCGGCCTCGATGTTCTGCTCGACGACCGCAAGGAGCGCGCCGGCGTCAAGTTCAAGGACTGCGATCTCATCGGTTATCCGGTCCGCGTGACCATCGGCCCGAAAGCTGTCGACGAGGGTATCATCGAGGTCAAGGTCCGCAAGACCGGCGAAGTTTACAACTTCAGCCGTGTTGACTACCTCGAGAAAGTCCAGGAGCTTCTCAAGGACCTCTGATTGGGAAATGGCAAATAAAAAAGCTGCACCGGCTGGTGCAGCTTTTTTATTTGCCGTTATGAACCTCAAGCGCCAACGACCGTGTTGAGATCCTTGACGAGCTGATCGACATCGATGCCATGAGCCATAGCGCCCTGCTCGATGTTCTCGAAGTGTGCGGCAGCGCAGCCGAGGCAGCCCATGCCGGCGTTGACGAATACGTCAACCGTATCCGGATACTTCTGGACGACTTCGAGAATGCTCATATCTTTCGTGATTGCCATAATAAGAAAACCTCCTGTGAGTAATGAAATCACAATATACGTAGATGGGGTATATCCATCACAGGAATTATAACACATTTTGTGCGCTTGCACTAGAGGAGGGTGGCTTTTTCCAGGAAATCGCGCTAAAATAAGGAGCATATGCAGCCGAAGCGCAGGCTTTGGCAGTTGCAAGGCAAGGAGTGTGCAGGATGAACGGGAAGCATAAACAGCTGGGCCAGTGCCTGGCAGCGGTTTTGACCATGATGAGCCTCGTCTTGGCGGTGTTCTTGTGGCCGTCGGGGAATCATCGGGCGGAAATGGCAGAGACAGAAACGCAGACAGCGGAGAACGGGCCCCATGTCATGGTGCTCAACTATCATAAGGTCAGTGACGAATTCCTTTCACTGGCCATTGCCCCGGCTGATTTTGACTACCAGATGCGCTATCTGCGCGACCACGGCTATCATACGATCACGCCGGATGAGCTTTATGCCGCGCTCGAGGGCAATGGGAAACTGCCGGAGAATCCCGTGTTGGTCACCTTTGATGATGGCTATCAGGACAACTACGACAATGCGTATCCCATCCTCAAGAAATACGGCTTCAAGGGCACGATTTTCGTGGTTACGAGCTTCGTGGGCACGCGCAAGGGATATCTGACCTGGGATGAATGCCGGGAAATGGAACAGAATGGCATGACCATCGAGTCGCACACCGTCGACCACAAGTCCATGACGGATCTCACCGACGACCAGCTGCGGGCGGAGCTCGTCGAATCGAAGAAGAAAGCGGAGGCCGAGCTCGGCCATGCGGTCGATTACATGGCGTATCCGACCGGTGCGTACAACCTGCACATTGCCCAGCTCGTGCGTGAGGCCGGCTACAAGGCGGCCTTCACGATCAAGTACGGCAGTGTGAACAAGGGCAGCAATATCTACGCACTCGAACGCGTGCCCATTTTCCATACGGAGAATACGAACCGTTCCTTCCTCGAGCGCATCCGCTATACACCGCTTTTCGCAAATTTCGGCTGGACCAAGCATTGAGGAAAGCAGAGAGCAGTCACCTCAGATCAGGTGGCTGTTTTTTGCGTTTCAGGGGGAATTCTGCTGATCGGGAGGATTTTTCGCTTGCCAAAGCAGGAATTATCTGTTATAAAAAAGAATAGGTAAAGTGGTGAATTGTGGGGAAACGTGTCACAGATGGACAGAAAGGTGGAAGCGCAGGATGTTTTTGGGAGAATATGCCCATACGATTGACGCCAAAGGGCGCGTCATCCTGCCGGCTGATTTCCGCCAGGAACTCGGTGTTTCCTTCATTATCACGAAGGGGCTGGACCGTTGCCTGTTCCTCTACGGCCAGCAGGCATGGGAGGAGCTGGCGGCCAAGCTGCGAGCACTGCCGCTGGCGAAACCCGAGGCGAGAGCCATCGTGCGGTTCTTCTTTTCCGGCGCGAGGACGCTGGAATGTGACAAGCAGGGACGTTTCCTCGTGCCGGCGAATCTGCGGACGTATGCCGGCATTGTCCTGCGCCAGAATGTGGTGCTGACAGGTGCCGATAACCGCATTGAAGTCTGGAGCAAGGAACAGTGGACCCGTTATAATGCTGAAGTGGAGCCCGATGTGACGGCGATTGCAGCCTCGCTGTCGGGACTGGGCATATAAGCCGTTTGAGCTTTTCTGATTAGGATTCGTAGTAGCAGATGGAGGCAGGAGCGTGGAGTTTCATCATATCAGCGTCATGCTGGAAGAGACGGTCAGAGGACTGGTGACAAATCCAGAGGGAATCTATGTGGATTGTACCCTGGGAGGGGCCGGTCACTCGCACCGTATCGCAGAGCTCCTGTCGCCGGAGGGGCGCATCATCGGCATCGATCAGGATGAGGAGGCCATTGCAGCTGCGCGTGAGCGCCTGCAGGATGTCGCATGTCATGTGGACATCGTGCACAGCAATTTCTCGCATCTCGAGGAGATCCTGCAGCAGGAAGATGCACCATTTGTCGATGGCGTCGTCTTTGATCTCGGTGTTTCATCGCATCAGATTGATACCGCGGAGCGCGGCTTTTCCTACATGCACGATGCGCCGCTTGACATGCGCATGGACCCCGAGGCATCATTCTCGGCCTACGATGTCGTCAACACGTACAGCGAGCAGGAACTTGACCGCATCTTCCACGATTACGGTGAGGAACGATGGGGCCGCCGCATCGCGCAGTTCATCGTCAAGGCACGCATGGAAAAGCCCGTGGAGACGACCGGTGAGCTCGTCGACATCATCTGCAAGGCTGTGCCGAAGGCCGTGCGCCAGTCGGCAGGCGGCCATCCGGCCAAGCGCATCTTCCAGGCCATCCGCATCGAAGTCAACGATGAGCTCGGCATCCTGGAGCAGGCGTTCCGCGCGGCCGTCCGCCATCTGAAACCGGGCGGACGGCTGGCCATCATCACGTTCCATTCTCTCGAGGACCGCATTGCGAAGCGGACATTGAAGGAGATGGCACGGGGCTGCATCTGTCCGCCGGAACTGCCGGTCTGCATTTGCCATCACAAGCCGGAGATCCGGCTGCTCGGCAAGCCCATCAAGGCTACAAGTGAGGAACTGGTGCACAATTCACGCGCGAAGAGCGCCAAGCTGCGGCTGGCTGAAAAGCTGCCTGTGGCAGAGGCTGACGAAGAGAAGGAGGCGAAGGACCATGCTGGCAAGACAGGAAGATGAGTATGACCGTCAGGAACACAGCCTGTATGCAGGCGCTCCTTCGCCGGCGCCGCGCGCGCCCAAGGCTCCTGTGATCCGCAAGGTCCTCAATACGTCGCTGCGCTCGCACTGCCAGGTCCTCTTCCTGGTCATTGCCGTGCTGGCCATGCTCGTCACCATCGGCAGCGGCATCGCCGCGAGCCGCGGCTACAAGCTCGTGGAAACACAGCAGAAGTCCGAGCAGCTGGAGCAGGAAAATGAGCGGCTGAATGTGGACATCGCCAAGCTCAAGAACCCGCAGCGCATCAAGTCGATTGCGGAGAGCCAGCTCAACATGCAGGTCCCGAAAAAGACGTATTTTGCACATGAAAGTGAATAAGAGAGGTACGATATGTTCCGCTCCATCCCATAGAGAGGCTGCCTGGCAAGCAGCTTCTTTTCGTTCCGCAAAAAAAGCCTATAAAATTTTTAAGATACGGTTTATAATAGTGTACGGCCCGCACTGCTTAGAAGGGGCTTTGAGGAGGAAATCAGATGAAAACAATCGGTCAGCTGGCAGAACTCGTGACGGGCTCTGTCGTAACGGGAAATCCAGATACGGAAATCACAGGCATCGAGCATGATTCGCGCAAGGTCGGGAAGGGAACGCTCTTTGTCTGCATCCCCGGCGTGCATGTCGATGGACATAAATTCATTCCGCAGGCTGTGGCGGCGGGCGCACAGGCAATCCTGACGACGCGCAGCGATATCGAGGTGCCGGAGGGCATCGCCGTCCTGCAGGTACCGGAGCTCCAGCCGGCACTCGATACGATCGTGCCGTTCTTCCATGATTATCCGGCCCGCACGATGCGCGTCATCGGCATCACGGGCACGAACGGCAAGACGACGACGAGCTATATCACGCGCGCCATCCTGCGCGAGGCCGGTTACAAGGTCGGCCTCATCGGCACCATCCAGATCATGATCGAGGATGAGGTGCTGCCCATCCACAATACGACGCCGGATGTCGTGGAGCTTCAGCACACGCTGGCCATGATGCGGGACAAGGGCATGGATTACGTCGTCATGGAGGTTTCCTCCCATGCACTCGATCAGAACCGCGTGGCCGGCATTGAATTCGATACGGCCGTCTTCACGAATCTGACGCAGGACCATCTCGATTATCACAAGACGCTGGAGAATTACAAACTGGCCAAGGCAAAGCTCTTTGACCACGTATCGGAGCCTGGCACGAAGCAGGGCAAGACGGCTGTCGTCAATATCGACGATGCTGCCAGCGAAACGATGCTCGCGCATGCGAAGTGCGCACATTTGACCTATGCCATTGAGAAGGAAGCGGATCTGCGCGCAACGGACATCCTCGTCCATGCGAACGGTGCCGAATTCACGCTGAACCATGCAAGCTTTGGCAAGATGCCCCTGAAGCTTCATATCACGGGCATCTTCAATGTCTACAATGTCATGTCGGCTGTTGGAGCCGCGCTGGCCGAGCACATCGAGCCGCAGCATATCAAAACGGCGCTCACGGCCTTCACGAGCGTGCCGGGCCGCTTTGAACTCGTCAAGGCCGGACAGGATTTCTCCATCATCGTCGATTACGCACATACGCCGGACGGCGTGGAGAATGTACTCAAGACGGCGCGCAAGATTGCCAAGAAACGTATCATCGCCGTCTTCGGCTGCGGCGGCGACCGCGACCGCACGAAACGCCCCATCATGGGACGTCTGGCCGCAGAACTTGCCGATGTCGTCATTGCGACTTCGGACAACCCGCGCACCGAGGACCCGGATTTCATCCTGAGCCAGGTCGAAGCGGGCGTGAAGGAAGCCATCGGCACGAAGCATCATGAGAAGATCACGGATCGCCGCCAGGCCATCTTCCGCGCAGTTGAACTGGCCGAGAAGGATGATATCGTCGTCATCCTCGGCAAGGGCCATGAGAATTATCAGATCCTCAAGGACAAGACCATCCATTTCGATGATAAGGAAGTGGCCCGCGACGCTGTGGCCGCCAAGAAGGGAGAACACTGATGCCAGCATTTACGCTTGATGAAGTGCGCGAGGCCACGGGGGCCAGCGTCTATCGGGAAGAAGCCGAGTCGTTTACGGATATCGTGACGGATACGCGCAAAATCACGCCGGGAGTCCTGTTCCTGGCCTTCAAGGGCGAACGCTTCAACGGGGAAGATTTTGTACGCGATGCCATCGAGAAGGGAGCCAACGGCGTCATGGTCAGCGCGGCCTGCCCGCGCGAGATCCTGGCCGGCCTTAAGGCCACGGTGCTCGTCGTAGAGGATACGCTCAAGGCTTATCAGGAGCTTGCGCATGCCTGGCGCATGGAATTCACGCTTCCCGTCGTGGCCATTACGGGTTCCAATGGCAAGACGACGACGAAGGACCTCACGGCAGCCGTCCTCTCCGCCCGTGGCCCGGTCCTCAAGACACAGGCCAATTTCAACAATGAGATCGGTCTGCCGCTGACGCTTTTGGGTCTGCGCAAGGAGCATACGGCTGCCGTCGTCGAGATCGGCATGCGCGGCCTGCATCAGATTGAGGCCATGGCACCGATTGCCGCGCCTTCCGTCGGCATTGTGACGAATGTCGGTGAGACGCATATGGAGCTCCTGGGCTCCATCGAGAATATCGCCAGGGCCAAAGCGGAACTCGTCGAGGCCATCCCCGAGGGCGGATCGGTCGTTCTCAACGCCGATAATCCCTATGTGGCCGCCATGCGGGAAAAGGCTGCACCCGGTGTGCGCGTGCTGACGTTTGGCATCGAGCAGCCGGCTGATGTCCGCGGTGCGGATATCACGACGGTCGATGGCCATACGACGTCCTTCCATGTCATCTGGAAGGACCGCACGTACGATTACACGATTGCCATGGTGGGACGTCATAACGTCTACAATGCCCTGGCCGCCATTGCCGCAGGCTTTGCACTTGGTTTGTCACCGGCGGAAACAGCCGCAGGCCTCAAGAACCTCGAGGCGACGAAGATGCGTTTTGAGGTGGAGGAAATCAAGGGCTACCATGTCGTCAACGACGCTTACAATGCGAGCCCGATGTCGATGACGGCTGCCATCAGCACGCTTTCCGAACTCGCTCCGGGGCGCAAGATCGCTGTCATGGGCGATATGCTGGAACTCGGACGCGTCTCGGAAGAAGCGCACAAGAAAGTCGGCCATGAACTTGCCGAACACGGCTTTGCCGCCGTCGTGACGCGCGGAGAGATGGGGAAGTTCATCGCCGAGGGAGCCAGGGAGGGCGGTATCGAAGCCGTGTTCCCCTGCGATTCGCATGAGGAAGCGGGCAAGTGCCTGCACGAGATCCTGCAGCCCGGGGATACCCTGCTCTTCAAGGGATCCCGCGGTATGCAGATGGAAAAGATCATCGACCTGCTTTGAGTCTTGCCGTCGATGAGAATGCAAAATAAGAGAGTGGAGACGTTATAAGTTGGAAAGCATCATCATTGCGGCTGCCATTGCCGCCGGGTTCGTCCTGCTGACGGGGCCGTTTTTTATACCGGAACTGCATAAGTTGAAATTTGGCCAGAGTATCCGCGAGGAAGGACCAAAGAGTCATCAGGCCAAGAGCGGTACGCCGACGATGGGCGGCATCATGATCATACTGGGCCTCACGCTCGGGACGCTCGTGGCTGCGCCGCTTTCGCCTGCCGTGCTGCTGGCACTCTTCATCACGCTCGGTCATTTTCTGCTGGGCTTCCTCGACGATTACATCAAGGTCGTCAAGAAGCGCAACCTGGGTCTCAAAGCCAAACAGAAGCTCCTCGGCCAGATCATCATCGCCATCGTGACGATGGTGGTCGGCACGAGGGTCCTTGGCATTGATACGAGCATCTGGATTCCTGTGGCGGATGTCAATCTGGATATCGGCATCGGCTACTACTTCCTCGTCCTTTTCGTGCTGGTCGGCACGAGCAATGCCGTCAATCTGACGGATGGCCTCGACGGCCTGGCCTCCGGCACGGTGGCCATTGCGGCCGGCGCGTATGCCATCGTCTGCTATCTGACGGGCCATCCGGATCTCTCCCTCTTCTGTGTCGCCATGGCAGCGGCCTGCCTGGCATTCCTGCGCTTCAATGCCAATCCGGCCAAAGTCTTCATGGGCGATACGGGCTCTCTGGCACTGGGCGGTGCCATCGCGGCAGCCGGCATCCTCACGCATACGGAGGTGCTGCTGGCTGTTATCGGCTTCGTCTTTGTCTGTGAAGCTCTGTCTGTCATCATCCAGGTCATTTCGTTCAAGACGACGGGCAAGCGCGTGTTCCGCATGAGCCCGATCCACCATCACTTTGAGCTCGGCGGCTGGAAGGAGACGAAGGTCGTCTTTGTTTTCTGGATGGTGGGCTTCGCCGCGAGCGTCGTCGGCCTCTTGATGATGCCGTAAGCAGTCCGGCAGTCAAATCGCATCTTGTAATATCCGGGGGGATTCGTCATGGAATTGGATTGGAAGCAGAAGCATGTATTGGTCATTGGTGCGGGCATCAGCGGGTTTGCCGCTGCCCGCCTCGCGCGCCGCTTTGGTGCAGAGGTCACGCTGAGCGATGCGAAATCAGAAGCGGAGCTCGAGAAACTCGGAGATGATTTTTCCAAGCTTCGTGAACTCGGCGTAACGCTCGTTTTCGGGCCACAGCAGGAAGCGATGCTGGAAGGCGTCGATCTCGTCATCGTTTCGCCTGCCGTACCCGTCCGCATTCCGCTGCTTCAGGCCGCCTATGCACGGCACATCAAGGTCATGAGCGAAGTTGAGCTCGCTTATGATATCGCGGAGTCGCCGATTTGTGCCGTAACGGGCACGAACGGCAAGACGACGACGACAACGCTTCTCGGCCTGCTGCTCAAGACGCATTATGAGAAGGTCGGCGTCGGCGGCAATATCGGCGTACCGCTTTCTGAGGTGGCGCTTGAGACGGGCAGGGGCGGCTGCCTGTCTGCTGAGATCTCCAGCTACCAGATGGAAGCCACAGAGCATTTTCACCCGCATGTCGCGGCTGTTCTCAATGTGACGCCAGATCATATCGTGCGTCATGGTTCCATGGAAGTCTATCAGGCTATGAAGGAGCGCATGTTTGCGGAGCAGACACCGGAAGATTACCTTGTGCTCAATTACGACGATGAACGCACTCGCGGCATGAAGGACCGCGCAAAGGGCCGGGTCTGCTATTTCAGCCGCCATCAGGAGCTGCCGGAAGGCGTCTTTGTACGCGGTGATGTGCGTGACGGCTTGATCGTCATCCGCTGGGATGACGGGGAATACGAGCTCTGCCATACGAATGAGCTCGGCATCAAGGGCGCGCATAATGTCGAGAATGCCCTGGCAGCCATCGCTTCGGCGTTTTTTGCCGGCTGTGAGCCTGCGGCGATGGTGCCGGTGCTCAAGTCGTTCAGGGGCGTCGAGCATCGCATCGAGTATGTGACGACGATTGACGGCGTACCGTATTACAACGATTCGAAGGCGACGAATACGGACTCTGCCATCAAGGCGCTCGAGACATTTGATGGTCACATCATCCTGCTCGCAGGCGGCGATGACAAGATGACGGACCTCACGGATTTCATGAAGCTCGTCTGTGAGCGCGTCGATGAGCTCATCCTCATCGGCAGGGCCGCGGCAAGGTTCTATGATGCGGCCGTGGCAAACGGTTTTCCGGAGGCCCACATCTATGCAGCGGGTTACTCGATGGAAAAGGCCGTGGAGCTCGCGCATGCACTGGCGAAGGAGCCGGATGTCGTGCTGCTTTCCCCGGCCTGTGCAAGCTTCGACATGTACCATGGCATGGCGGAACGCGGACGCGATTTCAAGCGCCTCGTTCATCTTTACGAACAGAATTGACCGGAGGGGATCATCTTGAACATCATCGTTTCCGGCGGTGGCACGGGCGGACATATCTACCCGGCCATCACCATCATACGCACGATACAGCAGCGCGTGCCGGATGCCAGATTCCTTTACGTCGGCACGAAGCGCGGCCTCGAAGCGGATATCATCCCCAAGGAAGGGCTGCCGTTCACGACGGTGGATATCCAGGGCTTTGAGCGCCATCTGACGCCGGAGAACCTGCTGCGCGCCGGCCGTGCCATGGTCGGTGTCGCCAGGGCTGCGCGCATCGTGCGCCGCTTTCATCCCGATGTCGTCATCGGTACCGGCGGCTACGTCTGCGGACCAATCCTGCTGGCTGCGAGCCTCATGCACATCCCGACGCTCATCCAGGAACAGAATGTCGTGCCGGGCATCACGAACAAGATCCTGGCCAAATTCGTGACGAAGATTGCGGCTGGCACGAAAGAGGCCATGCGTCATTTCCCGCAGGAAAAGGTCGTCTTCACGGGCAACCCTATTCGCAGCGAGGTACTCTCAGCTCAGCGCGAGGAGGGCGCGGCTGCTTTTGGCCTGGACCCTGCCAAGCTGACGGTGCTCGTTTCGGGCGGCAGCCGCGGTGCCCGCGCCATCAACCGGGCCATGATCGGCGTGCTCTCCCATGCTGCCCCGCATCCTGAGGTGCAGTTCCTCCATGTGACGGGCAAGAACGAGTACGAGGATGTATGTTCCCGTCTGCAGAAAGCCGGTGTGGATCTCGCAAAATACCCGCACATCCTGGTCAAGCCGTATCTTTACAACATGCCGCAGGCCATGGCGGCAGCGGATCTCGCCGTATTCCGTGCCGGAGCCACCGGCCTTGCGGAACTCACGGCCCGCGGCATTCCGTCCATACTGATTCCCTATCCGTATGCAGCGGAGAATCATCAGGAGCACAATGCCCGGGCTCTGGAGGAAGCAGGTGCTGCGAGGATGATCCTCAACAAGGACCTGACTTCTGAAACGCTCAGTGCCGTCCTGACGGAACTCTTGAGCGAGCCGCAGAAACTCCGCGACATGGCCCTGGCCAGCAAGAAAATGGGAAGACCGCAGGCTGCGGCTGATATTGCAAATCTCGTACTCGAAATAGCTAGAAAAGGACAAAGGTGATTGGCGTGCATAAAGAGCTGAAAGAGCTTAAAGGCATCAAGAAGATTCATTTCGTGGGAATTGGCGGCGCAGGCATGAGCCCGCTGGCCAAGATGATGATCGAACTTGGCTATGAGGTATCCGGTTCCGATCGCGAGGATTCAGGCATCATTGAGAAGCTGCGCGAGATGGGCGCGAAGATTTTCCTCGGCGGCCAGAAGGCGGAAAACGTGCGCGGCGCCGATGCCATTGTCGTTTCGACGGCCATCCCGTTTGACAACCCGGAGGTCCTGGCAGCCAAAGACCTCGGCATCACGAAGCTTCACCGTTCCGACATCAACGCGGCACTCGTCAATGAGTACAAGGGCATTGCCGTGGCCGGTGCGCACGGCAAGACGACGACGACCTCGATGCTCGGCGTCGCGCTGACACACGCCGGTGTCTCTCCCTCGGTCGTCGTGGGCGGTGAGGTGCCGGACCTTGGCACGAATGCAGAGCTTGGTGAAAGCGAATATCTCGTTTCAGAAGCCGATGAAAGCGACGGTTCGTTCCTCAAGCTTCACCCTCATATCGCAGTGGTCACGAATGTCGAAGATGACCATATGGACCATTACGGCACGATGGAGAACATCATCAAAGCCTTCACGCAGTTCATCCGAAATGTCGACAAGGAAACCGGCTATGCCGTCATCTGCTTCGACAATGAGAACCTCCGCCGCATGTCAAAGACGCTTGAGCGCAGATATATCTCGTATGCAATCGACCATGAGGCTGATTATCGGGCAAAGAACATCGCGCACAGCGGTACCGGCATTTCCTTCGACGTCTTCCATGGAGAGGAAGAGCTCGGCCATGTCGACCTCAACATACCCGGTCGCCACAATGTCCTCGATGCCATGGCCTGCATTGTCACGGGCCTTTCCATCGGTGTGAGCTTCGAGAAGATGGCGGCTGGCCTGGCTGCCTTCCATGGCGCCAAGCGCCGCTTCCAGACGAAGGGCCGCGTGAACGGGGTCTGGGTAGTCGACGATTATGCCCATCATCCGACGGAGATTGCAGCCACGCTCAAGGCAGCAAAAGAGACGGCTCCGAAGCGCCTGATCTGCGTCTTCCAGCCGCACCGCTATTCCCGCACGCAGCTGCTGCATGAAGAGTTCGGCAAGGCGTTCGTTTCGGCCGACGAACTTTTTGTAACGGATGTCTATGCGGCCGGCGAAGCGCCAATTCCGGGCATCAGCGGCAAGACCATCGTCGATGAAGTCTGCCGTCAGTCCGGCCAGTCAGTCCGCTACATCGAGGATCGCACGGCCATTTCGGCCCAGCTGAAGGATTTTGTACAGCCGGGCGATCTCGTCATCACCATGGGTGCCGGTAACATTTATCAGACGGGTGAAGAACTTGTCGCACTGCTGCAGAAATAAGAATCGAAAAGGAGTTTATACGAGATGAACCAGAAAAAAATCGTCGTCGTCATGGGCGGCCCTTCCACGGAAGCAGAGATTTCCCGCCAGACCGGTATGGCCATTCTCAAGGCCCTGCAGTCCAAGGGCTACAATGCTGAGGGCATGGAGCTCAATCCGCCGACATTTGCTGAAGATATCAAGAAGAGCGGCTGTGCCATCGTGTTCAATGCACTGCATGGCAAATTTGGCGAAGACGGCGTTCTGCAGGGAACGCTTGATATGCTCGGCATCCCTTATACGGGCTCGGGCGTGCTCGCCGCAGCCGTCACGATGGACAAGGCTGCTTCCAAACGCGTCTTTGTGGCCGAGGGCATCTCGACGCCGCGTTCGCATACGTATCACCGCTATGAGATGAAGCGTGATCTCGCCGGTGAGATTGAGCGCGACTTCTCTCTGCCGGTCGTGGTCAAGGCTGCTTCACAGGGCTCGAGCATCGGCGTTTACATCGTTGAGACGAAGGACAAGCTGCAGGAGGCGCTGCAGGAGGCATTCACGTACAACGATGAAGTGCTTGTCGAAGAATTCATCCGCGGCCGGGAGCTGACGGTTGCCGTCTGGGGCAATGAGGAACAGAAAGAAGCATTCCCAATCATCGAGATCACGACGACGTCGGGCCGTTACGATTACGAGAGCAAGTACACGAAGGGCGCTTCGACGCACATCATTCCGGCACGCGTATCGCCGGAAAAGACGAAGGAGATACAGGATTTGGCTGTCAAGACCTTTACGGCCTGCGGCTGCAAGGGCGTGGCACGCGTTGACATGATGCTCAGTGAAGAGGAAAAGCCGTATGTCATCGAAGTCAATTCGGTACCGGGCATGACGGAGCTTTCCCTGGTTCCCGACGCAGGCCGGGCAATGGGAATCGAGTTCCCGGAGCTTTGCGAACGCATCCTGGAAATGGCAGGGTTCAAGAACTGATTGCCTGGCGGCAATCAACGGACGCCGGACGTTTTGCTTTGTCCGGCGTTTTTTGGGATAAAGGGGGGAACAGAAGTTGGTGGAACAAGAACACAAGAAACATCGGAGCTTCAGACGGCTTCTGAGGGGGCTTCTGTTCCTGGCTGTCTGCGGCGGTATCATGGCAATCGTCATCTACACGCCGCTTTTCACATTGAAGTATGTGGAGCTCCGCGGCAATACGTACCTGACGGAAGAACAGATCACGGACATCGGCCGCATCCACAAAGGGGAGCCTCTTTTTCAACTGCAGACGGACGTCGTGACGCAGAACCTCCTGCATGATCTGCGCGTGGAATCCGCTGTCGTACGCCGACGCCTGCCGGATACCGTGGAAATCGAGGTGACGGAACGCAAGCCTGTGGCAACCATGGCCTGCGATTACGGATATCTCGATATCGACCGCAACGGCAAGGTCCTGTCGGTCTACAAGAATCTGCACAATGTCCCGATTCCCCTGATCACGGGTATGGAGCTCACGAACCTCTACATCGGGGATGATGTGACGGATGAATATGTCAGGAAGGTCCTGTACTTCCTCAATCATCTCAATGCGGATACGCTGAATCAGATCTCAGAAGTCAATATTGCGCGGCCCGACGCTGTCGTGGCTTATACGAACGGTTCCGTGGAAATCCGCCTGGGACAACTGGACCGTCTCGATGAGAAAGCCAGCCTGACCGATGATTTTGTCAGCGACCTCAAGATGAGCCGCCACACCATCGAGTACGTTGACTTCAGTTATGAAGCTCCCTTTATCCGCATGAAGGATATGCCTGCTGATACTGACAACGAAGGAGACAAATCATGATCAAGATCCGCAAGGGCAGCTGGTCCATCGCCTGCGTCTGTATGGTGCTTGGCTTCATGCTGGCCGTACAGTTCCGCACGACCCAGGATATGAAGGCCTCCGTGCCGTACCAGCGCGTCGAAGACGTTTCAGAACGCCTGCTGGCGACTGAGAAGGAACGGGATGCACTCAAGGAAGAGGTGCAGCGCCTGCAGTCCGGGCAGGGGAATCCTGCCGATGCGCAGCAGGAAGAACTGCGCGTTCTCTCGGGCACGACTGCGATGGAAGGGGAAGGTGTCATCGTGCGGCTTGACGACAGCACGGCTGCATCAAAGGCGGGGGACAATCCCAACCTGTATCTCATCCATGACGATGATCTGCTGCGCGTCATCAACGAGCTGCGGGCAGCAGGGGCAGAAGCCATATCCGTCAACGGACAGCGCCTGATCGGTACCTCTGAGATCCGCTGTGCCGGTCCGACGCTCTCCGTCAATAATGTGCGTTCGGCACCGCCATTTGAGATCCGGGCCATTGGTGACAAGGGAACGCTTGAGAATTCGCTCAAGATGCGTGGCGGTGTAGCAGAAACCCTGAAGGTATGGGGGATCAAGCTGGAAGTGGAGACGAGTGATGCGGTCTATGTGCCGCCGTACAAGGGTTCCTTTAAGCACACCTATGCACACGAGACTGCTGAGAGGGAGGGAGAAAAATGATCCTGCCAATCCTGGGCCTGCTCGCAGGCTTGATTCTGGGCTATCTCTGCCCCGTGCTGATTCCCTTTGCTTATGCAAAGCTTTTCTCGGTGGCCCTGCTGGCTGCGCTTGATGCCGTCTTTGGCGGCCTGCGCGCCGTGGCGGCCGATACATTCGATCAGGCGGTGTTCATCAGCGGTTTCTTCACAAATGCCCTGATGGCGGCCTTCCTGGTCTACATTGGCGATCGCCTGGGAATTGACCTCTATTACGTGGCGCTCTTGGCATTCGGCTTTCGCATCTTCAAGAATATGGCCGTCCTGCGTCGTCATATCCTCAAGAAGAAAGAGAAAAATAGTACCCCGCAATAAAAAATTTGTTTTGTCAGGGAATTAAAATTGTTGTTCGCTATGGCATTCGGGATAAAATGATGGTAAACTGGTAGAGGTATAGTATTTTTGCTAAAAAGGACGATTGCCTGAGAAGTTTTGCAGGCATTACCAGATATTTCGTGATGGGGGTTAACGCTGTGTTTGAATTGGATGACAATGGGTTAGATCAACTGGCCAAAATCAAAGTAATCGGTGTAGGCGGCGGCGGCAGCAACGCTGTAAACCGCATGATCAATCTCGGCCTGCAGGGTGTGGAGTTCATTGCTGTCAATACGGATGCACAGGCATTGCTGAAGTCGCTGGCACCGAAGCGCATGCAGATTGGTGAGAAACTGACGCGCGGACTTGGCGCCGGTGCACAGCCGGAGATCGGTCAGAAAGCGGCAGAGGAAAGTCGTGACGATATCCTCGATACGCTGCGCGGTGCCGATATGGTCTTTGTCACGGCCGGCATGGGCGGCGGCACGGGTACAGGCGCAGCGCCCGTCGTGGCGGAATGTGCCCGTGAGATTGGTGCACTGACGGTTGGTGTTGTGACTCGCCCCTTTTCCTTTGAGGGCATGAAGCGCCGCCGCAATGCAGAATCCGGTATCGAGAACCTCAAGAAGCATGTCGATACCATCATTACGATTCCGAATGACCGCCTCATGCAGGTGGTTGACAAGAAAACGCCAATTACGCAGGCCTTCAGCATCGCTGATGATGTCCTGCGCCAGGGCGTCAAGGGTATTTCGGATCTCATCGCCCTGCCGGGCCTCATCAACCTCGACTTTGCGGATGTCAAGAGCATCATGAGCAATGCGGGGTCTGCTCTCATGGGCATTGGCGAGGCTTCAGGCGAGAATGCCGCCGTTGAGGCGGCCAAGGCGGCCATCGCATCGCCGCTGCTCGAGACGAGCATCGATGGTGCCCGTGGTGTCCTGCTCAATGTCACAGGTGCAGAGGAGAACCTCAGCATGTTTGAGGTCACGGAAGCTTCTGAAGCCATCGAGAAGGCTGCGGATTCGCAGGCGAACATTATCTGGGGCGCATCCATTGACAATTCCATGGGGGACACGGTGCGCGTCACGGTTATCGCGACGGGCTTTGATGCACCGGAAGAACCAGTCGGTGTCCAGGATCAGCAGGCAGCACAGGACCAGCAGCCATCTGCGCAGCAGTCCGCCGACAAACCTGTCGGCAGCACGGTCGGTGCGGACAGCTTCATTGACATCCCTGTCTGGATGCGCCGCAAATAATTTTTAAAAAGTAGTTGACAAGTGCGTGAAGTACAGCTATAATAAATACTGTTCTTAACGCACTTGTTAAGAAATGGGTAGGTGCCCGAGTGGTTAAAGGGAACAGACTGTAAATCTGTCATCTTCGGATTACGATGGTTCGAATCCATCCCTGCCCACCATTTTGGCGGCATAGCTCAGTTGGCTAGAGCATGCGGTTCATACCCGCAGTGTCCGGAGTTCAAATCTCTGTGCCGCCACCATATGACATCGTAAAGCCATCAACTTGGATTTTTTATTCCGGTTGATGGTTTTTTGCTTATTCCGACTTGCTGTTCAATCCGCAAAGACGCATGAGAACTTGTTGACTGGGAATCGAGTTTTTTACAAAAAGGTGTTGACAAACGCAGCGCTATCCTGTATTATAATACAAGTCGCTGAGAGATATGGCCACCACGAACGAGCGCCTGGAAGGGCAGCCGGGTGAGT